>CBFGYC010000092.1:0-2819 GCA_965652985.1 uncultured bacterium
TTATTCCCAGCGGAACACCTTGAACGCAATGAAGTAAATAACGACACCCCAAGCGGCAAGCATCCCGATTTGTGGCATGATATCGATAAGATGCTGGCCTTCCACCATGATCATGCGCGTACCGTCGATAAATGGCGTTAGCGGTAGGAAGCCCGATATTGTCTGCAACCATTCCGGCATCAAAAAGCGCGGGAAGAATGTTCCCGAAAGAAACATCATTGGGAAAGAAACAAGGTTTGAAAGCGGTGCCGCTTGGTTTTCGTTTTTTGCCCAACCACCGATGGCGAGGCCGAAACCGAATATGACAGTCGCACCCAGAATGATTACCACCGCCAGCTCAAAAATATTACCTTGGAAATTAAGATTGAAGAACGGCACAGTGAGCGCAACGGTGATCATGAACGCGACCGCTAGTAGCGCGCCGACCGAGTTCGAGAGTACGTTACCGAGCACAAACTGCCACACTTTGAGGCTGGTCGTATGATAGCGCCTCAACACACCGCGCTGTTTCATCCTCGGGAAAACGTTCGTAGGGCCGAACAGGCCCATGCCAAGGATAGTAAAGCCGAGCAGTCCCGGGAACAGATAGTCAAAAGATGACAGCCCTTCTTTGCCAGTCGCCTGAGCGTTAACCACGAAAGGCTGTTGCTGCTCGCCAACGAGACCTTCATTTATACCATCAAAGACGCCCTGCATGATAGAAGCAAGCGTCTGTCCGCTCTGCTGATTGCTTTCACTATAGACAATCTGAAGCGTACCGCTTGGATACGACGTTCCAGCTGTTACCTGCCCGAACTCTTCAGGCAATATAAGGATAGCGTCGATCTGGCTTTGGCTCATTGCCTCGTCGGCCTTTTCTCGGGTCGTGATATCACTTTTTATTTTGATGACCTCGTTATCTTTGGCGTCGGTAACGAACTGCTTGGCAAATTCACTTTCGGACTGATTTAAAAGCGCGACATTGAACGATACGTCCGAGTCGCGTCCGAAAATACCGCCGAAGATAAAAAGGAAAATCAGCGGAAAAAGAAAAACGAAGAAAATTGCCATTTTGTCACGAAACAGCTTTTTCGTATCAATCTTGGCGAAAACGAATACCGGGAGGAGTGCGCGTCGAATCTTTTCCATATTAGTCCCTCAGTTCCTTTCCTGTCAGATCAATAAACACATCTTCAAGATTTGCCTGTTCGACGATCTGCGGTTTTTTGAAGCCCTTTTTGAGAAGCGCCTTGATCAGATTTTTCGGCGTATCAAGCGCTACGATCTTGCCGTTATCCATGACTGCGATGCGGTCACATAGTATCTCGGCTTCATCCATATAGTGCGTCGTCATGACGACAGAAACACCGCGGTCGCGTACTTCGCGCACCAGATCCCAAAGATTTCGCCTGGCCTGAGGGTCGAGACCGGTCGTCGGCTCGTCGAGAAAGAAGACCTTCGGACCATGCACGAGAGCGGCCGCGATGCTAAACCTCTGCCTTTGGCCACCACTGAGCTGCTCAGGATAGCTGTCTGCTTTTTCAAGCAGCTGCACATCCTCAAGAAACGCTTTAGCATCGACTTTTTCGCCGTACGTGGCCGCAAAGAATTCAATCAGTTCGGTCAGCTTGGTTTTTTCTTCGAAGCTTGGTGTTTGTGGCTGCACGCCAATCAGCGCGCGTATCTTGTCTGGGTTGCTCGCCACATCGACGCCATTGATCGTCGCCGAGCCACCATCAATAGTCCTTAGAGCTTCAAGCATTTCAAGTGTCGTCGTTTTACCGGCGCCGTTCGGCCCTAAAATACCGAAAATCTCACCCTTCTTGACCGCGAAGCTCACGCCATCGACGGCCATTTTATCACCGTACTTCTTCTTTAGATCTTTTACCTCTACCATATTTGTCATCTTTTAATGATACCAAAAAATACTACCTCGCGGCAGTATTTCAGTGCAAAAAACAGTATTAGTAACTGCTGCCAATAAATGTATGCGCGTGACCGCGGGCACCGGCCCTGCCGGTTCGGCCGATGCGGTGGATATAATCGTCGTACGTTTGCGGCGTATCGAAGTTGATGACATGCGTGACGTTCGGAATGTCAAGACCACGGGCTGCGACATCAGTCGCGACAAGCACACGAACTTTTTCGTCTTTAAAAGCTTTGAGTGCGCGCTGGCGCTGCGATTGGTTCTTGTTGCCATGAATAGCCGCAGATGGAATACCAAGGTTGTCGAGGTGGTCACTCAATCGCTGCACGCCAAATTTTGTTTCACCAAAAACAAGCACCTTTTCGTAAGTTTCGTTACTGAGCATATTCACAAGGAGCTCGATTTTATGATTCTTGTCTTTGTAATTCACCACGTCCTGTTCGACATGCTCGCTCGTTTCAGTCGTGCGTACAGAAACGGTCACTGGATCGTTTAAAAAGTCGCGGGTAAGACCTGTAATTTCGGGTGTGATGGTCGCGCTAAAGAAGAGTGTTTGACGTTCACGTGGCATGGCGCCGATAATCGCTTTCATATCAGGCAGAAAGCCCATATCAAGCATACGGTCGGCCTCATCAAGCACGAGTGTCGTCATGTTCTTCAGCTGGAGTTCGCGGCGCTGCAACAGATCCTTCAGACGGCCTGGGGTACCTATGATAAGGTGAGGACGCCGGCGAAGATCACGGATCTGACGGTCGATATTCATGCCGCCAACGACAAGCGCGGAGTACAAATCAAGACCACGCGCAAAAGCCCGGAACTCATCGTTAATTTGCTGCGCAAGCTCACGTGTCGGCGCCATGATAAGCACCGATGGACGGAGCATAATACCACTTTGGCGTTCAATGATAGGTAG
>CBFGYC010000093.1:0-2705 GCA_965652985.1 uncultured bacterium
ATCCTGGCTCAGGATGAACGCTGGCGGAGTGCCTAATACATGCAAGTCGAGCGGCAGCGCGGAGAGTTTACTCTCTGGCGGCGAGCGGCGGACGGCTGAGTAACGCGTGGGAACGTGCCCCAAAGTGAGGAATAACTGCCCGAAAGGGTAGCTAATACCGCATATGGTCTTCGGATTAAAGGATTTATCCGCTTTGGGAGCGGCCCGCGTACGATTAGATAGTTGGTGAGGTAATGGCTCACCAAGTCGACGATCGTTAACTGATCTGAGAGGATGATATTGCACAACTAAATTGTTAAAGGACGATTATAAATCATATAATCATCTGTCCAACTCGCATAAACTGTTCATTTACTCCGTTGTGTGTTGCTATAAGCAATCAGACTGTGACCGATTGTATCTAAGTATGCGCTCCACGTCAAGACGTTTTATCTGTTAATTTGTAGCGAAAAAGACAACTACACCAATCGTCAGGCCTAATGCAGCTCCAGCGATTAGCTCGTAAGGCGTATGCCCTTTTGCTGCGCGCGGCAAAAGGACGGTACTTTTGAGAGCTTTTATTATCTCTTGAACTGCCCTTCCCTGATCGCCGACGGAGCGCCTTAGAATAATCGTGTCATACATGACAATCACAGCTAGAAGTAGAGCAAGCCCGAACAGGCCGGAATCCGTTCCGTCACGGAGACCGATTACCGTAAGTAGCCCTACGACAGAGGTGCTGTGCGTGCTTGGCATGCTACCAGAGGCATATAGCTGCCTAAGGCGATCAATCCTACGACCTTTGATGAGCAGGATGAGATACTTTAGGGCTTGAGACGTGAGCAACGAGGCCACGACCACCACGACATATGGCGAAAACTCTATCACTCCTGCTCACTGTCTTCTTTATCGGGTGCCTGCTCCATAAGGCCAATCGATGAAACAGCGTCACCTTCGCCGAGCCTCATGATTGTCACGCCCTGGGTGGTACGACCAAGGAGCTTGATGTCATTGAGACCCAAGCGGATGGTCTGGCCGTTCTTCGAAATAAGCAGTGCCTCCGCCATATCATCACCGAGCGACTGCACGGATATGATCGGACCAGTCTTTGCGGTCACGACCGCAGCTTTGATACCTACGCCACCACGCTTGTGACTTGGGAACTGAGACACTTTGGTCCTCTTGCCAAATCCCTTCTCACTGATAACGAGCAGCGTCTGATCGTCACTGGTGACGATATCCATGCCGACAACCCAATCATTCGGCCTGAGCCGCACACCGCGTACGCCACGAGCAGATCGGCCTATCGGACGCGCATCCTTCTCATTGAACCGCACCGCTTGGCCAGCTGATGTAGATATTATTACATCGTTGTCTCCAGATGTCTTCTTGATCCACTTTAGCTCATCACCCTCATCGAGCTTTATGGCAATAAGTCCGTTGGTGCGGATATTAGCATAGTCCTTAAACGGCGTCTTCTTAATCGTACCCTTGATCGTTGCCATAAAGAGATAGCCTTCATCATTAGCATCCTTTTCATGACGGATGATAGAAGTAATTTTCTCTTCTGGCTGAAGCTGCAAGAGATTGACCGCTGCGACGCCTTTCGCGGTCAGTCCCGCCGCAGGAACCTCGTAAGCCTTAAGACGGAAAACCCTACCTTTATTCGTAAAGAAGAGCAGATAATCGTGTGTACTGGCAGGTACGAGCTGTGCAATGACATCCTCTTCTTTCGTCGTCATACCGCGCTTGCCCTTGCCACCCCTGTTCTGACGGCGATAGTCGCTAAGAAGTGTTCGTTTGATATAATTCTCTGTTGTAAGAAGAACTACACTCTCCTCTTCTGGGATCAACTCTTCGTCAGAAAACTTGCCGAGTTCGTGATTGATGATCTTTGAGCGGCGCTCATCGCCGTATTTCTCTTTCATTTCAAGCAATTCGGTCTTGATAATCTTTAAAATCTCTTTTTCATCAGCCAAAATGCCCTCAAGCTTGGCAATCAGCTTGATAAGCTCGTTAAGTTCATCCTCGATCGCTTGGCGCTCTAGTCCGGTCAATCGACGAAGTTGCATCGCAAGGATAGCTTTTGCTTGTATCTCACTGAGTTTGAACTTAGCAATGAGGGCCTTCTCAGCCTCTTCCTGGGTCTTACTTGCGCGAATCGTCTTAATAACCTCGTCGATGTGATCAAGGGCGATTTTGTAGCCTTCAAGAATATGAGCACGCTCCTTGGCCTTGCGTAGCTCAAACTCAGTCCGGCGACGCACCACTGCCTGGCGATGTTTAACAAATTCGCCGAGCATCTCCTGGAGACCCATGATTCTCGGCTGAATACCATCAACGAGCGAAAGCATATTAAAATTGAAACTCGTCTGTAAGGCTGTCAGCTTATACAGCTGATTCAATAGCTTCTTCGGATAGGCATCCTTCTTCAGCTCGATAACTACACGAACTACACCCCTTGCGCTCTCGTCGCGCAGATCACTAATTCCGTTAATCTTCTTTTCTTTTACCAGGTCAGCGATTTTTTCAATCAGAACCGCCTTGTTCACGGCATATGGCACTTCTGTTACCACGATTTGATGACGACCTTTTTTCGTCTCCTCGATATTCGCGACAGCCCGAATCATCACACTGCCTCGGCCCGTTTGGTATGCCTGCTTCATAGGCGCCCCACCGTATACGGTAGCTCCTGTCGGGAAATCCGGCCCTTTTACGTGCTTTAG
>CBFGYC010000094.1:0-2685 GCA_965652985.1 uncultured bacterium
CATATAATATTCCGGATGCGCTTGCTGACATCCTGCCGTTTATCGAAGATGCCAGCAACTGGTATGTGCGCCGTTCTCGTCGTCGCTTCTGGAAGAGCGAGGATGATACGGACAAGAACGAAGCCTACCGGACACTGCATTATGTGCTACTAAAGCTCTCGGCTATCATGGCACCGTTCACGCCGTTTCTATCTGAGGAGCTATACCAAAACCTTGGCGGCGGCAACGAATCAGTACATCTGCTTAATTGGCCAGCCAATTATTCGGTTGATCAGGATGTACTTGATAATATGGAGCGAGTCCGCGAGCTGATTAACGGCGGCCTGTCACTGCGCATGAAGAAGGATGAAACCCAAGATTCTATCAAGGTACGCCAGCCGCTACAGTTCGTGGCATACGCGGGCGACAAGCTTGATGAGTACTACGAGCAAATCATGCTTGAGGAGCTCAACGTTAAAGAGGTTCGACATATCGAAAATCTAGGTGAGTACCTTGCCGATTACGATACGACGGACGGCAGCATACACGAGGCTTCCTGGGTGGAGGTAAGCAAAAAGCTGACACCTGAGCTAAGGCGCGAAGGCCTGATGCGCGAAGTCGTTCGGCATGTCCAGTCGGCTCGAAAAAACGCCGGCCTTAACGTCGATGATCGTATCCGCCTTAGGCTCACCACGGAGGACGAAGAGCTAGCTCAGGCAATTAATGAGCATATCGAAACGATCGAGCAGGAGACACTTGCTGAAACGGCGGGTAGCGGTACGCTGAGTCATGAAGAAAAGGTAAACATAGCAGGCAAAGAACTTGCGATTTCTCTAGATAAGAAGGGGGAGTAATGAACGGAAAGAAACTATATAGGTCAACAACAGATAAAAAAATTGCTGGTGTTTGTGGCGGGCTAGCCGACTACACTGGCATTGATGTGACGATCTGGCGGCTCATTTTTCTCTTCTTGGCACTTCCGGGAGGCTTGCCTGGGTTCTTCGCATATATATTGATGTGGATTGTCGTACCACAGCAGCCTACGGCTGATACACCTAAAAAAGAATAAGCGCATTGCTCTTAGTGACATCTTGAACTACACTGGTCCTAAATAGAAGCGAGGTAAGGAGGGGGAACAATGAAACGAATGCAACTACTGAGCCTTGGTCTTATAGCCAGCTTTTTGGCTGTCGTAGGCGTGGCGACCACTGCATCCGCAGTATGGTCACCGAACTTCAATACTGCAGATGAAGCGGTCACGCTTGCTAAGGACGCCACACACCAGGGCTCTTTCTACGCGGCCGGACAATCGGTAACGATAGACGGTACCATCACGGGCAGTCTCTACTGCGTCGGTAGCACAGTCACCATTAACGGTACAGTTGAAGGTGATGTGCTCTGCGCGGCGCAAAAGGTAACAGTCAACGGCACGGTCGGTCAGGACGTTCGAGCTGCCGGTCAGTTCGTCGAGATCGACGGCACCGTCGGCGGTAGCCTGACGGCGTTTGGCCAAGACGTTCGGCTTGGTGATGAAGCGAGCGTGGCGGATGACGTGAACGGGGCTGCCCAGCAAATCACGCTTGACGGCGTGGTTGGTCGTGACGTCGCGGTGGGAACGCAACTTTTTGCGCTGAATGGTGAAGTGAAGGGCAATGTCGATGTGGCGATGGAGCAGATACAGCTCGGGAGCGACGCATCGGTGGCCGGTAATCTTAACTATAGTACTCAGCGAGAATTGTCGTTTGATGAATCAGGGGTAGCCGGGACAGTGAGCTACAACCCTATGCCGGAGGGTGACTACCAAGACAGTGGTCGACAATTCTTTTCAGCAGCAAAAATAATGTTCTTAGTAATGCTCGCTGCATCGGCTCTTATCGCCGTACTCGTCATGCCAAGGTTCTTGAATCGTTCGAGTGAGTTATTTGTCCGCGAGGTGCCAAAAACGGTACTTCTTGGACTTGCCACTGTGTTCGGCCTGCCAGCTCTAGTTGGGTTCTTGATCGTGAGCGTCGTACTACTCCCGGTCGGCCTGGCGCTCCTCTTCGCGTGGCTCACGGTCGTGCTCCTGAGTGGTATATTCTTCGCGCATTGGGTAGGGTCGGAGCTGTTGCGTTCTCAACAGAACACTATCGTTCGTATGCTTGGTGGTATTGCTGTCATGCTTGTTCTTTACATGATTCCATTCATCAATGTGCTCGCCATGTTTACCTCTCTCGTAATCGGTTCAGGTATGATTGTCACGACGCTCAGCAATGGCTATAGGCGTCCGAGCTATGGCGTCATCGAAACCAAAAAGAAAACAGCTTCTAAAAAATAGCCAGCTAATCTGGTATCGTTACTATATGAGTTACAAGAACGACCGTAGATTCTACCTTAACCTACTGAAGGTGTTCGTCGTGTTGGCTTTCGTCGGTATCGCAGTCTTGATGTATACCGGCTTCACGAGTGATCCAACGAGCATCGCCTTTAGTTTGATTGCCTTCATGATTTCAGTGGCAGCGCTCATGATGACAACGATGCAGAGCTTGTCGATTAGCCAGCAACTCCGTATCACCGAAAACGCCATGAAGCTTATGCGTGAAACAGACAAGCAACTTGAAGAACTGGTCGATGAAGACAAAAAGCTCAGCGCGGAAGTCCGTAGGGATATCGCTCTTGATATGAAAATAGTGGACGTGCTTGAAGAGGTTGGGGTAGGCGACAACG
>CBFGYC010000095.1:0-2615 GCA_965652985.1 uncultured bacterium
ACTCATCTGCTTGGCGATGCCGAGATTCTTAAGCGTATCGTCAAACAAAAAGAGCCGGTCAGCCTGATACTGTGGGGGCCGCCGGGAACCGGCAAAACGACCCTGGCGCGGATTATCGCCAGTGAAGTCGAAGCTGAATTTATTGAGCTCTCGGCCGTCACCAGCGGCAAAAAAGATGTCGAAAAAGTCATTGAGCACGCCCGCCAAAACTGGAATCTTAACCTTCGCACGATTCTTTTCGTAGACGAAATCCATCGCTTTAATAAAGCCCAGCAAGACGCCTTTTTGCCGCATGTCGAATCCGGCCTCATCACGCTCATTGGTGCCACGACCGAAAACCCAAGTTTTGAAGTCATCACGCCGCTTCTTAGCCGCACTCGTGTTTTAGTGCTGCAACCGCTTAGCAAAGATGAAGTTATAGATATCTTGAAGCGCGCACTAAAGCTACTGAAAAAAACTAAAAATGTCACACCGAAAGCACTCGATTATTTGGCTGAACTTTCAGGTGGCGACGCCAGAGTTGCGCTTGGCAATCTTGAACTCGCCCTCAGTTTCGGCGAAAAAGTCACGCCCGAAATCGTCAAAGCCGCCGCACAGAAAAAGGTACCCGGCTACGACAAAAAAGGCGACATGCACTACGACGTCATATCGGCGTTCATAAAAAGCATGCGTGGCAGCGATGTCACGGCGACACTCTACTACCTATCCCGCATGATTGACGCTGGTGAAGACCCGAAGTTCATTGCCCGCAGGATGGTCATCTTCGCCAGTGAAGATATCGGTCTGGCCGGCAACGGCGCGCTAAGTCTGGCCGTAGCGACCTTCCAAGCCGTTGAACGCGTGGGGTTACCGGAAGCAGGGTACAATCTCTATCACTGCGCCACCGCCCTGGCCCGTAGCGAAAAATCCCGTGAGGTGACAGACCTCATGAACGAATCAAAAAGTCTTGCTAGCACCTACCCCGATTCACCCGTCCCTCTGCATGTCCGTAATGCGCCTACCAAACTCATGAAGGATCTCGGCTACGGCAAAGGATACCAGTGGCAAGCGGATTTCAAGCACGATAAGGGATTTTTACCAGAAGAGGCAAAAAAGAACACTACTTCTTCTTAGACTTCTCGGCTGCTTTGCTGCGACGAATCACTTCTTTATAACGCTCGATATACGCGTCTGCCATGGCATTGGTCGAAAAGCGTTCTTCTACCGAACGCCGACACGCTGCAGGATCGATTTCATCGATACGCAGCATATATTCCATGAATTCCTGTTCGTCATTCGCTAGAAATCCTGTCACACCATGCTCGATAATCTCAGGCATGGCTCCGCGGTTCATCGCGATGACTGGCGTGCCGCAAGCAAGCGCTTCGATAACCGACATACCGAACGGCTCATCCCAGGCTATTGGAAACAAAAGTGCCTTAGCCTCGGACAAAAATTTCAGCTTGCTTCTGCCACTTAACGCTCCGGAATAAGTGATGTTCCTATGCCGCAGCACATACGGCAAAATTTTATCGCTGTAGTAACGGAACTGTTCGTCGCTGCGATAGGTGCTTTGCGGGTTGGCAAGCTCAAGAAGAAGCTTCCGGTTTGAAGATATATCTGCTACCGTTCCGGCCATCCTTAATCGCTTTTTCAGCTTCGCGGCCGCCTTGGCGGCGATATGTTGGCCTTTATACGGAGCAAAACGCGCGAGCGTAATAAAGTAATTCTTCTTTTCCGCCACATATGGAAAATCCGTCGGGTCGATGGCATTATGCACGGCCGGAAGCATCCGCGATGCGATATTCGATGGTACCGTTTCTGTCATAGCATCAGAGATACAGGCGGCATAAAACTTTCCAAGCTCTTTTATCTGCTCGAGATCAGCCGTGTTATATATTGCGCCGATGTCGTGGGTTGTGTTGGCAGTAAATGGCGGCCCATGGAAGGTCGTCAGGACTGGCGGCATATCACTATCGCAGCTTGCCATAGTCCAGAAGGACGGTCCGACGTGCGGCACGTGGCTATGGATAATGTCAAAATTGCCATCTTCTTTGATTTTATTGTAGGCAAACAACATATGTGATTGCACTATAGGAAACGACTCGTAATAGGGCTTATAGATATGATGGAACTGTTCAGTTTTATAGAGTGAATGCGTTTTTACACCGTACAGCGTACGCTCGCCATTCGCGAACAGCTCAACTTCGACGCCCTTCTTTCTTAGTGATTTTACGAGCCCTTCAAGCACTAATTCAATACCACCGTAGCCCTTTACGGGCATCGCCAGCCATGGGGGGGCAACAACAGCAACACGTAGTTTGGACATTCGAACAACTCCTCCTAGCAAATGGTCTGTTTTACTCTACCGAACCACATAATCGGATGTGTGCTTTTTACTATACCATGGTGAGACCGAATCAAGTAGCTGCCTGACATGTTCCTGAGACGGCAATTATTACACCGGTAGGGGTTATCGTTATAGCATAACTTGTCTATACTAATAGTATGAGGCCTTCCGACCATGATGAGATAACTAGTGTTCTGCCGGACGATATTACACTCCTCCCCGGCGAGAAACTGTTGAACGTGATTCACCACGAACCACGTAGTTTTGGACGCGTACCCTCAAGCCT
>CBFGYC010000096.1:0-2607 GCA_965652985.1 uncultured bacterium
GTAAGGCGATATAAATAGCCTCTAAAAGGGATGTTTTACCACTACCATTCGCTCCAGTAATCAAGGTGATTGTCGGATGAAGCGGCAGGGAATACTTTTCGTGAGCGCGAACATGCTTCACGTTGAGCGAAGTGAGACGCAAAGTAAACCCCTAACTCTTTAATGGCATAATAATATGCGTATAATCAGCGCTTTTATCTTTTGGCGTCACGACACATGGCGCTATCTTACCACTGAAGCGAAATTCTACCGTGTCAGATCCGATCACTGAAAGGGCATCGCCCAAATAACGGGAATTAAGTGTCACCTGGCCATCACCTTTGATCTCAGCTTCAGCAGTCGAGGTATTTTCACCAAGTTCGGATGCGATCGAGTGAATCGCTATGGTCTGCTTTTCACTATCGGTCGTCACGGTCACGCTACCGCCCGAGGCACGCGCGAAAAGGCCAGCAATCTTACTGATACGTGTGAATTCAGCCGTATTGATCGTCACCGTCGATTCGGATGAAGCGGGTATCAATTGCCTATAATCAGGGTATTTACCATCGATAAGGCGGCTTGTCACCTCGACGCCGTTCATTCGAAACCGAACCTGGGTCTCGTCAAAAAGCATCTCGATCTCTTCTGTGTCTTCCGTCAGAGTGCGAAGTACCTCCTGAAGAGTCGAAGCGGGGATGATCGCTGATAGTTCTCCTTCAGCCTCAAGTAATTTACGCTCTGCGAGGCGATAACCGTCCGTTGCCGCTAAGTAGATACTCCCGTCGATGATATGCCAGTACACACCCGTCAGGACAGGTCTCGTACTATCATTACTTGTCGTCACGATCGTTTGAGAGACGGCCTGCTTAAAATCCGAAACAGAAATTCGATATAGAAGTGACTCCGTCTCTTCTATAGTAGGAAGTTCTGGAAATTCATCGGCGATAATACCATTAATGATCGATGAATACCTTCCAGCTGTAATCGAAAGTTTATTATCGTTCACCTTAAGGTCAACATTACCACTCGGTAGGCTCGAGATAAACTCATTGATAAGTCTAGCTGGAACAGTAATTGCGCCAGGATTAGTAATCTTTGATCCTATATGATACACCGAGGCGATTTCAAGATTAGTCGCGGCCACGAGCAGGCGAGTACCGTCAGTGCGAAGAAGGATATTACCAAGAATCGGTAAACCAGCTTTACTACTTGCAACTCGCCCGACACCGCCAAGTGCCCGAGCCAAATTTTCTTGTGTGACAGAGAGTTCCATTATTAGTACCTTTCTAAAGATTTTAATAGCGCAGTAGTAGTATTAGGTGCTGTGGAAACTGGGTAAAAAATGTATTCAAACAGAGGTGATAAAGCTATTTTTTGAGTGGAAGACTGTGGGTGTAATCGTGGGATGAGACGAGGGATAAGTATGGCTTTTACACGGGTGTATTGGCCCAAGGACACTCCTAGGTAAGTATATGTGGATGAACGCACACAGGCTTTCCAACCAGGTTTCCAGTCGTTTTTCACTATTTTTCCACAGAAACTACGCATACAGTTTATCCCTAATTTCTGCTACTTGTTCGCGAATTAAATTATCGAGCTTTATGGCTTTTTCGATTTTCTCAACGGAGTGAATAGCGGTCGTATGATCCTTACGACCAAGCTCACCGGCGATACGAGGAAAACTAAGATGTAGTTCGCTCCGAAGAAGGTACATCGCGATTTGTCTGGGGACGACAATGTGCTTGTCTCGTTTTATACCGCAAATTTCTTTTATATCGATTTGAAAATGTTTTGCGGTTTTATCAACGATTTGTTTAGGTGTCAAATGTTGTGGTCTGGTTTGACGGACACTACCGAGTAGTCCTTCGGCGGTTGCGATATCGGGGCTGACACCACGCATTTCAGCGTAGGCAAGGAGTTGATTTAAGGCTCCTTCGAGCTCGCGGATATTCGTCTTGATATTATTCGCTAGATATTCAATAGTTTCTCCGCTAAGTTCAACGCCCGAATTAGCTGCTTTCGCCGCAACGATCGCGCAGCGCGTTTCAAAATCAGGCATTTGGATATCGATAGCCATACCCCATTCAAACCGACTCCTAAGGCGATCGGTAAGGGTAGGGATATTGCGTGGGGGGCGGTCGCTACTGATGATGATCTGCTTGTTGGCCTGGTGTAGAACATTAAAAGTATGGAAGAATTCTTCTTGGGTCTTTTCTTTTCCGGCAATGAACTGCATATCGTCGACGATCAAGACGTCAACGGTGCGGTATTTATCGGAAACCTGCTTTTTGTAGCGAATAGCATCAGTAAATTCTTTTACGAAAGTTTCAGTATTTATATATACGATTTTCGCGGACGGCTGATTAGAAGAAATATGATTCCCAATTGCCTGCATGAGATGCGTCTTGCCGAGGCCGACGCCACCATAAAGATAGAGTGGGTTGTATTTTATGCCCGGGTGATCGGCGACTGCTTGGCTTGCGGTATATGCAAGGTCGTTACTAGAGCCGACAATAAAGTTGGAAAACGTGTAGCGCGGATTAAGCCCACCATTTACCGGTGCTTTCGAAGTCGCCCTAGGATGGCCGGCAGTAGGGAGAAGCTCATCGACGGAAGGTTTGTTCGCTG
>CBFGYC010000097.1:0-2588 GCA_965652985.1 uncultured bacterium
TGTGGTCATGCCGGGGGTGGTTCTGGTTGGTTCAACTATTCTTACGGTGCGCCTGGTGGTGACATGAATGATTGTTTAAGCACAGAGGGCTACTTGACTGCCGTTATCAAGGATCCGCAGAATACGTCTAACTGCACATCCGGTGATTTAGACTGTAGAAAGTATGCGAAATACACCTGTAGTCAGTCGGGGGATATAGTTACCTACGTATACGCAAATCTTGAAACGCGAGCACATACTGCGAGTGATACTGACGGTACGTGCGGTCCCGATCTAGATGAGGACTTTGGCATGAACTATTACGTGAAGCTATAGCAAAAGGCAGTAGATTACTGTGGTGCGTTTTTATTAATACCGTTTGGAATGGTACACTTGACCTATGAAAAGAAACATGAGCGGTTTCACGATAGTCGAACTCCTGATAGTAATAGTTGTCATAGCAATCTTGGCCGCCATCAGTATCGTTGCCTACACGGGTATTCAGGCACGGGCAAGGGACTCTACTCGAGCAAGTGATGCCTCCCAAATCAAAAAAGCACTACTCGCATATGACGCGATTCATAGCGGTGTTGTTCGGCCAGGTGTGAGCGGCTACACTAAGCCAGTCGGCGAACCGGGTATGGCTGGCTGGGATGTCAGTACGAGTGCAAGTTGGCTGGCATTTTTGCGTAGCAGTCACGGCAATATGCCGGTTGACCCAGTGAATATCGTTCCAGACACAACAGGTATCACAGCTGGCGATAACAGGTTGTATGCATATTATTGCTATGATGCCGGCCACGTAAGCGCGTTCCCAGATTCGGCCGCTGTCATCTTTCGATATCGCATGGATGACGGTGCCAGCCAGGTAGACAAATTTCGAGTGTCCTCTTGCCTGACGACAATTCCGACGTAGCTTAAGAGTACGAAAAATTATGAATTGGCACTCTTGACATGAGAGTGCTAGTTTTCTATACTAGAGATAGTTTTGGCACTATCCTGCGAGGAGTGCTAAAATAATTACTAAGACATATTAGTTGATTATCTAAACGAAAGGGTAATTTGATGGGAAGAATTATTGGAATCGACCTTGGTACGACTAACAGCGCCTTTGCGTATATGGTGGCTGGTAAGCCAGAGGTTATTGCGAACGCTGAAGGCAACCGCACGACGCCAAGCGTCGTGGCTATCAATAAATCAGGCGAGCGTCTGGTGGGACAAGTCGCGCAGCGTCAGCGCGTCACGAACGCCAAGAATACTATTTATGGCGTCAAGCGTCTGATCGGACGTAAGTTCAGCGATAAAGAAGTCCAAAAAGACATCGACATCATGCCGTACGAAATCGTCAAAAAGGGTACTGGCGTGGCGGTCAAGATGGGCGACAAGGAATACACACCGGAAGAAGTTTCGGCGATGATTCTTAGCAAAATCAAAGCTGATGCCGAGGCGTTCCTCGGTGAAAAGGTAACCGAAGCAGTTATTACTGTTCCGGCATACTTTAACGACGCGCAGCGCCAAGCCACCAAAGATGCTGGTAAGATTGCCGGTCTTGAAGTGAAGCGCATCATCAACGAGCCAACTGCCGCAGCACTCGCGTATGGTCTTGAAAGTAAAAAAGACGAAAAAATCGTTGTTTTCGACCTTGGTGGTGGTACGTTCGACGTATCGGTCCTTGAACTCGGCGACGGTGTATTTGAGGTCCGCTCAACCAACGGCGACACCCACCTTGGCGGTGAAGACTTCGACAACCGTATCGTCAACCACTTCATCGAAGTCTTTAAAAAAGAGCAGGGCGTTGATCTTAAGAACGACAAAGCTGCCATGCAGCGCCTAAAGGACGAAGCTGAAAAGGCCAAGAAAGAGCTCTCGTCTACCACTGAGACCGAAATCAACCTGCCGTTCATTACTGCCGATGCCGACGGTCCGAAGCACTTCGAGTACAAGCTCACAAGGGCCAAACTCGAAGAGTTGGTCGCTGACCTGATTGACCGCTTGAAGGATCCAGTAGACAACGCGCTTAAAGACGCGAAGCTAAAGGCCAGCGATATCGACGAGATCGTGCTCGTCGGTGGTATGACCCGTATGCCAGCCGTGGTGGAACGTGTGAAATCTATCTTCGGCAAGGAACCGCTGAAGGGCGTCAACCCGGATGAGGTCGTGGCCATCGGTGCCGCGGTCCAGGCAGGCGTGCTCCAGGGTGACGTCAAAGACGTGCTCCTACTTGACGTTACGCCGCTGAGTCTTGGTATCGAGACAATGGGCGGAGTCGCGACGAAGCTTATCGAACGCAACACCACCGTTCCGACGAGCAAGAGCGAGACGTTCTCTACTGCGAGCGACAACCAGCCACAGGTAGAAATACATGTCGTGCAAGGCGAGCGTGAAATGGCCGCTGACAACAAGAGCCTCGGTAAGTTCGTCCTTGACGGTATCGCACCTGCACCTCGCGGTGTTCCGCAGATTGAGGTTACCTTTAATATCGATGCGAACGGTATTTTGAACGTGACCGCAAAAGATAAGGGCACCAACAAAGAGCAGAGCATTACCATCCAAGGCAGTGGTAATATGAGCAAAGAAGATATCGAAAAAGCGCAAAAAGACGCCGAAGC
>CBFGYC010000098.1:0-2584 GCA_965652985.1 uncultured bacterium
ATCAGCGTCTTCGACCACGCTTTTCTTGAGCGGAATATGCCTTCCCTGTACTGGTGGCGGTATCAGTTTTGCTAGGCGGTCGCTTTCGGCATACGGCACCTGAAGCACGCGGGCGACATCACGCACCGCAGCGCGCGCCGCCATCCGGCCGAACGTCACGATATTCGCCACTCTACTCTCGCCGTATTTTTCGGCGCAGTAGGCAATCACCTCATCACGCCGGGTGTCCTGGATATCGATGTCGATGTCCGGCATGCTGATACGATCCGGGTTAAGGAACCTCTCGAACAGAAGCCCATAATGCAGTGGATCAAGGTCGGTGATCTTGAGCGCGTACGCAACGATCGAACCCGCCGCCGACCCTCGTCCGGGTCCAAAAATGATTCCTTGCGACTTCCCCCAGTTAATGAAATCCTGGACGATCAAGAAGTAGCCGTTATAGCCCATTTTCTCAAGAACGGCTAATTCCATATCAAGACGCTCGGTGATTTCTTCGGACAGCGTCGGGCGAATATCTTCGACCTTCAGGCTGCCGACTTCTTCTATGGTTTTATCGTTATAGCGCATGGCAAGACCCCGATATACAAGTAAATCGAGGTAGCTTTTCTCCGTTTCGCCTTCGGGCACAGGAAATTGTGGAATCAAAATACCGCCAAGCTCGATCTCAACCTGGCATCTATCGGCGATCCTGCGAGTGTTCGCGACGGCTTCTGGGTTTTTATCCGACCAGCGCTTCAGGATATCAGCTGGGTCGGTGACGTGAAGCTCGAAGTCTTTCAGGCTCATCCTGTTGGTGTCGGATAAAAAAGCACCCGTACCGACACAGAGCAAAATCTCGTGCGTGTTGCTGTCATCGTGTGTCAAATAGTGGCCATCGCTTGTAACGACACAGGGGATACCTAGTTCACCGGAAAGCTTTTCGAGGCCTTCATTGATCCCGGTTTGCACGTCCCATGCGGTCGGGCTGTCAGGGTGTCCGTGATCTTGGAGTTCTAAGTAATAACGGTCTCCAAAGACTGATTTATACCACTCAGCGATTCGCTTCGCTTCTTCATAATTGCCAACTCGTAGATTCTCGCCGAGCTCACTACTGGCACAACCACTTAGTACGATCAAACCTTCGTTACATTCCTCGAGTAAATCATGGTCGATACGCGGTTTATAATACATACCCTCGAGCGAGGCTTTCGTGGCTAGCTTCATTAGATTTTTATAGCCCGCGTTGTTCATGGAAAGGAGGGTCAGGTGATAACGTGCTTTGTCCTTTGCCGGATCACGATCGAAACGAGAACGTGCCGCTACGTAGGCTTCCATGCCGATGATTGGTTTTACTCCGGCATTTTTTGCTTCCTTATAGAACTCAATCGTTCCGGACATCGTGCCGTGATCCGTAACCGCCACAGCTTCCATGCCAAGCTCTTTTACTTTTGCCATGAGATCAGGCATCTTGGTAAGACCATCAAGCAGGCTGTGGTGGGTGTGGTTATGAAGGTGTACATAATCAGACGCGCGTAACGCCGTCATTTTTTTAGTACTCGTTTTTACCTCCGCCCCCATACTCTATCTAGTGTATCAAATTATCTCTGTTTCGGGGCAGTCAAACCGCCTACAATGAGTCCAATCGCAGCCCCGATAGCTGCACCGATAAAGGTTCTTTTCTTACGCATCTTCTGGTTTTTTGCTCTTTTTTGAGCGTTTCATCACTTGGCCTGCGATGCTTTTCGCGATCGCCAAAGGAACAGTAGTCCGACTAAATGTATTCACTGAGTCTTCAAGCGTATGTATGGTTCGCTCCGCGCTTTTTGCAGCCTCACTTATCTGCCTTGTAACGCGCACGATGAGGATGACGAGGATGATAGCGACGACAAGAAATATCGAGAATAGTATCGCCAGAAGAAATACGAGTATTTGTGCCCAGTCCATGCTTTTAGTATACCACTTGCTACAGTTTGTTCTTCAAGTACTTAGCGAGCTCGGCGCCGAACTCAGGGTGCTTAAGCCCAAAATCAAACGTCGTCTTTAAGTACTCGAGAGGGTTGCCGGTATCATAAAACGTGGCGTCAACGATTTCCCGCGCGTAAAACCCATGCCCCTCCTCGATCATCTGCTGCACCATCGGCTGAAAAGTGAATTCGCCCGACTCGTGCGCCTCGATTGCCTTTTTTACATAGCCGAGAAGCTCGGCAGGCAAAAGATAGTTGCTCACGCTCGCTAGATCCGAAGGCGCGTTTTCTTTACCCGGCTTTTCGATGATCGAAGAAATTTTAAGCGTGTTTTTATCGACTGACTTACCGGCCGCGATGCCATACTGGCTATACTCTTCGTCCCTCACTACGGTTTTACATGCGAACACGCCGCCTTGGTGCTTCTCGTAAGCTTCGATGAGTTGCTTGGTTGAATTCGCTTCTGGAGAAAAGAAGTCATCTGCCCACTTGTATATGAAGTACTCGCCCTTTTCGATCAGGTGCGCGGCGCTCAGAAGCGGCGTCGCATTACCATACGGACCTTTCTGACGAACATACACGAAGTTAGCGAGAGTTGCCAGCGACTGAACAGCATCAAGGTATGGTTTCTTTTTTTCACC
>CBFGYC010000099.1:0-2555 GCA_965652985.1 uncultured bacterium
ACCAACAATTGCCTGTGGATTTTTGTTCGTCTAACGTTCCAATCGGCAGGCGGTATGGCGAGGAAGTCTTCAGGCTACCTGGCATCTTGTCGCCACCGACATGGGTCCTTACTCGCCGGTAAATCCACAGCTGCTCGCTCTCGGGCAAGGCTTCAGCCTCACCTTTGACGTACACGCCCTGTAGCCCCTGGGTGGTGTCCGGCGAAAATACCGATACATGCACTCTCGGATCCCGGGTGATATTCCTAGAATGGATCTTATCCGGTGTCGACAACCAATAAATATAGTGGCCGTCGAACGCCATATGCACCGGCGTCGACCGCGGCGAACCATCTTCGTCGACGCTGGCTAACGTAGCGATATAGTTCTTCTCTAGTATCGCCTCTGCTTTCTCGGTCATGCCTCTTGCCTCTCTAGCTGCACCGCCACGCTGTACGCTGCGTTTTCGATGACACTACGACGCGTCATCCCGCCTTGTGTGATATAAGGCACGGGATCTTTTTCGGTCGCGCCGTATTCTTCCATCACGAGCACGCCGACATCTGGGTAGACCGACGGTACTTTATCAAACCATTCCCTTGGATACTCGACGTCGATGTCAATCCCGACCTTCATCGCCTTACCCGCAGGTTCGATGATTATTACAGTGCACCCAAACAAGCTATGATCTTCATGCGCTGGATGCTGCCCACTCTCGACAGTGACATAATAGTCCGCCACGACGCCCAGCTGATACAGCGCCTTCTGTCGGTTCATTGCGCCCTCATACGTCTCATTGATGGTCATTGGCTGTTCGTTCACGCCGGAATCAACCTTTTTACCATCAATGCGTACCGAGATACCCGCCTTTCGCATCGCACGCGCCACCGCGCTATGTTTCAGCGCACTTTCCGTACTCATATAAACAAACGGAAGACCCTTGATATATTCATCGAGTACATCAAGAGAACCGTCTAACACAGTGGGGCGCATACCACGAATCTCGTCCGTATAGCTCATATCGGGTATAGGGTTCAGTAGGAAGATATCGAGCCCTTGACCATAGGCGCGCGCCATCTCGATAAGCGTATTACCGCCGATATAGCCTTCGACGTCGTTCTTAGCCTCGTTTACTACCAAAATCGCCTCCGACGCATCGATCTTGGCAAAATGCTCGTCGATGTATCTCTGCTTGAGCTTGATATTCTTGTCAAACTCCGTGCGCACTCGACCCTCTTCGATATCCGGAGTTTCCACCGCATACCCGCGTTTTTCGAGCTGCTCGGATAACTCCTTCATCTTCAGCTTGTGAGTCATTGATCCGCAAATCGTAATCTTCATGACTGGCCTATTTCGTCGTGTTTACTTCGTAGCTCGTATTGGTGCTCTCGAAGAAATTCACCAGTTCGAGGGTGTCGTTGGCGGTTGCCATCCACTTCGCAGGATTCGAAACGTTGTACTCCTTTTCGAAGCCGAGCTCTACTAGACGACGATCGGTCATGTGCATGACATATTGATTCACATAGTCAGCGTTCAGGCCAAGAATACCCTGTGGGAGCATATCCTCATTGTAGGCTTTTTCAATCTCAACCGCTTCGAGGATAAGGTTGCGGATTTCCTCAGCGAACTCCTCGGTCTGTAACTCTGGATTCTCATCAAGGATGGTAAGCAGTAGGTTGATGCCGAATGTGAGGTGTAGGTTTTCGTCCTTGGTGATCCAGTCGAGCAGGCTACCGATATTACGAAGCAGATTACGCTGCCTAAAGCTCATGCCGACCATGAAGCCCGAATAGAACCAAATACCTTCAAGCACGATGTTGTAGGCCACCAAGCTCTTCACGAAGCTGCGCTTGCCTTCCAGGCTTTCGATATCAAGATTCTTGTCCATCATCACTTGGAGGTGCCTGTTTTGGAAGGCCGCCTTGTCGGCGAGACTCTTTTTACCAAAACCAGCGGAGTAAATTTCTTCGCGGTTGAATGGAAACGTCTCGATAATGTACTCGAATGTCATAAAGTGGTTCGCTTCTTCCCACATCTGCTTCGAGAGATACAACTGCGCTTCGGCGGCGTTGACATAGGGATAAATACCGAACGCCAGGCTTTTGTTGATCAAAAGCTCGTTTGGATTCAGATAGCTAATCACTGTTTTGAGCGCGTGTTTTTCTTCTTCTGACAACTTTTTGAAGTCGAGTAGGTCCTGCCCGAGCTGCACTTCGTTCGGAAACCACGTGTTCGCCACCGCTTGGTTATAAAGATCCATCGCCCACTCGTAACGGACCGGCTTTAGGTGCAGGCCGTCACGAAGGCCCGAGCCGAGGATACCGTTTGTTTCTACATGTATGTCTACCATAGTTTTACCCTCCTTATTTCTTCTTCGCGAAACCGAAGCCGTAGCTCTTGCCCGCTCCGACGCGTACTTTGTTTGATTTCGCACCGGCGCTCTCGGCCGATACTGTCGTTTGTTCTGACTGGTGGCGTGGTTTGACGTGCAGATAGTAGGTCGTCTTGAGGCCGCGCTTCCAGGCTTCCATGTAAATCTTTTCGTATTCGTCGATATCGCGGGTCTCGAGATACAT
>CBFGYC010000100.1:0-2521 GCA_965652985.1 uncultured bacterium
ATCTTACTCGCCGCTACTCGCACCGCTTCGCCCCAACTTAGGAAAGCATGCGGCGTTTCTGCGATATCGGTGGCGGTCATGCGGTGTTTTATTGCGAGCGCAATTTCATGAATCATTTCTCCGGCAGCAGGCGATACGATAGTTGCCCCCAAGATAACCCCTTTTTTATCGGTAATGATCTTTACGAAACCGTCATTGAACCCGGCAGTGGTACTCCGGGCTATCATTGACAGCGGCGCCATGCCGATAGTAATAGGTAAATCGCGGCGAAGACAATCGTCCTCGCTTAAACCAACCGAAGCAATGGCGGGGAACGTGGAGACTAGGCGCGGTGTGGCGGTGTAATCCGGGGTGACTTTATTTTTTTTGAAAAGATTGTGCGCGGCGATGCGGCTTTGCATCAGCGCGGTGTGTGTCTCGGTACTTTTTCCGAGCACGTCACCGGCTGCATAGATGTGACGAGCGGTAGTTTGTAGGTGGTCATTCACTTCTATGCCTTTTGGAGTGAAAGCGACCGAAGCGTTCTCGAGACCAAGATCGACATTCGGCATGCGGCCGGCTGCTACCAACACTTCGTCAACCCGAACGCGTTTTTCGACACCTCCACGCGTGTAGGTAACGCGCTTTGCCAGACCGTCTTTCTCGATGGAAAGCGTCCGCGTTTCGGTAAGGGTAATCATACCTTTTTGTTCTTTCATGAGTCGCTGAATCAGTTCGCCGGCTTCATTATCGAGTCCAGGCAGCAGGCGCGAAGCGATTTCGGCAATGTAGACCTGCGTGCCAAATATTGCCATCAGCTGCGCCAGCTCAAGAGCCATGCCGCCACCGCCAATGATATACAGGCTCTTTGGCGGCCGGGTAAGTTCAAGGATAGTCCGCGGCGTATGATACCCGACTTCCTCGAGGCCAACTACGTCGGGAATAGTATAATGCGCGCCGGTGGCGACTAAAAAACGTTCCGCTGAAAGGTGGCGACGATTAACGGAAATCTCGTGTGGTGACAGAAAGCGTGCCGCACCCGCATAGGTAGCTACTCCTTGTTTCTCATAGTAATGGCGGTTGTTGCCGGCGCCGATTCGTTTGACGGCTAGATTCTTCCAGTGTTGCAGCAGAGGGTAGTTGTAGCCGACGGTCGCCGTGCGTAGCCCAAGTTTCGTGGCGTCTCTCGCCTCGTCGTAGATATGTGCGGCCTGCAACAGGGCCCTTCTTGGAATATCGCCCCAGTTGGGTGACTCGCCGCCGAACTCGTTTGATTCGATGATGGCGACCTTTTTGCCCTCGCGAGCAGCGATGGTGGCAGCGGCGCTACCGCTGGCGCCACTACCTATGACGATGAGGTCGTAATCGAATGTGGGTTTTCTAGCCATAGGGAATTCTCCTTAAATAACCATATGATGGTGTTTATATAAATGGGCGGCTTCAGGGTGGTATCTCTCTAGGATAGAAGCGGCTTTTCGTCTGACATCTTCGCTGGTAACCTCGGGCTTATCGCTGAGCCAGTTGGTTACGGCGTCAGAAACTTTTTTGGCAGTAGCCTCGGCTTGGCCTTCGGGGGTCTGCACGCTGAGGCAGGCGTTAAGGATGCTGGCGTGCAACTTTTCGGGCCGGTATGGCTCGGTTGGCCGTTTTCCTCTTCGTTTCACGATGAATGTCGTCTGGGTCATAGAGCATACCCGCCTGTGATGGCTGCTCCTTGGCTCACCTGGCTAACGTACACGCAAAAGGCAAGAACTATAAGTCCGAGTCCGGCGATAAACTGCAAAAAGCCTTTGTTGCCCATGCGCCAGCGTTGGATTTTACCGATATTGTAGCCACTCGAGATGAGGAGTGCTACGAACAAAAACGGCAGTAAGGAGCAAAGGGCATAAATGCCTATGCCGGCAACCTGAAGGAGGGGGTCAAGTTGAATGAGAAGAAGAGCACTCACGATGATAGGGCCCGCGATGAACAAGAGCTCGCCGATAACACTCGTCATACCGAGACCGAGTGCCTCTGCCGTGACGCGCGTCGCCTTGGTGCGACTTACCAGGTAACGAGCCAGGCCGCGGGGAATCCAAAGGCTCGTGCCAGGCTCCCGTCGGTAATAAAAGATCCAAACGGCAACACTTAGTCCAACCAAGAATCCGCAGACGGTCGCCCATATGATTTCTGGGGCATCGTTTCCAAAAATGATTTGTAGCCAAAGGGCCGTCGAGGAGAGAATGAGCAGTGTCATCAGTACGGTACCAAACGAAAATCCTCCCACGAGTTTTAGGAGCCGTGTTCGAGTGGACTTTTTACCAATCGCATGTCCGCTGAGGAGGGTGAGCGTGCTAATGCTCAGCTGAAAACTCGCATGGATTAACCCAGCGAGAGCGATAGCGGTGAGGGGAGTAAACGCGTCCATTGTTTGTTTTTTAGTTACCTCATATATATTTATAGCATAAGCGAGCTAAAAAGTGTAAATTGCTATTGCTTTTTTATAATTTTTATGCTTAAATAAATATACAAAACAATTAAAACAAAAAGGAGCAAGTATGCA
>CBFGYC010000101.1:0-2481 GCA_965652985.1 uncultured bacterium
TAATCGGCTGGAACTGCTTCGGCTTGTCTTGCCGTGAATACGGCCATAGTTTCGTGCCCTGACCACCAGCAACTACAAGTATCTTCATATCTACCTCATATTACGTTAGTGTTCATTATACTATGTGTCACGACTCGACAGAATTCATATATACTAAGTGGAGTGGCTAAAGAGATAGAGTTATCTGTTGTTATACCCGCCTATAATGAAGAGGAGGGTATTAAGTTGTTCCATCAAAGCCTTCTCGTTCCCCATATCATAAGTGCCACCAGCGATTACGAGATCATATATGTCGATGACGGGAGCGAGGACAAAACACTCGATGTACTTTCCAGCGTAGCGGAAGAGGACAACCGGGTAAAAGTCGTGTCTTTGTCGCGCAATTTCGGAAAAGAAGTCGCATCGAGTGCCGGCATCAAGTTCGCTACCGGGAAGGCCATTATCATCATAGACAGCGACGGCCAGCATCCACCGGAGCTTATTCCTGAGTTCGTAAAAAAATGGAAGGCAGGAGCCCAGGTGGTGGTCGGTGTTCGCACCTCAAACCAGAGAGAAGGAATACTGAAAAAATGGGGGTCCACGCTGTTTTATCGCTTGCTGAATCACGTGAACGACGTCCATATGAAGCCAGGCTCAACCGACTACCGCCTCATAGACCAAGCCGTCCAGAAAGAATTCATCAAACTGCATGAACACAACCGTATCACCAGAGGTCTTATCGACTGGCTCGGGTTCAAGCGCGATTATATCTACTTCGAAGCTCCTCCTCGCCTGGCCGGAAAGGCGACTTATAGCCCGACAAAACTGCTTGGCCTAGCGATCAACAGCCTGGCTTCTTTATCGATCAAGCCTCTTTTTGTTCTTGCCTGGATAGGATTCTTCGTTACCTTGGCGTCATTCAGTTTAGGTGTGTTCATCATGGTCGAGCAATTTCTTTTTAACGACCCCATGCACCTCAATTTCACCGGCGCTGCCCTGCTTGGCATATTCATATCATTCCTCGTCGGCCTCGTTCTCACCTCACAGGGAGTAATAGCTATTTACCTTTCGCACGTCCACACCCACGCGCAGGGCAGGCCGCTGTATATCGTCGACGACTCTAAATCGATAGGCGTTTAATATTCCTGTGCGCGCGTTTCTCATACAACTCTGGAGTCGGCAGCCGGTACGCTATGTCTTCACCGGCGGCGTACTGTATGTCGTAGACGTATCTTCTCTCCTCTTTTTATCACACATATTCTCCTTTTCTCCCGTTCTCGCGGTTGCCTGTAGCTTTTGGATAGCCTTCGTGGTTTCGTTTGTCCTGCAAAAATACCTCACCTTCGGCAACAAGCAAAAGGGCAAGCGAGAGATTGGCAAACAAACCTTTCTGTACGGCTTGTTGGTCATATTTAATTACGCGGTGACCATCCTTTTTGTAGCCACGTTCACCAATATTCTCGGACTCGTCGTTGCTCGTACTGCCGTTTTACTGCTTACCGTTATCTGGAACTACTTTGTGTATAAGCAAATATTCAAGTAGTTTTAGTGAGTATAATTGACTTTGTTTACTACTTATGCTATAATAGTAGGCATGAACAACCGCCACGACAAGTTCCAAAAACTACCTCTTGGCTCTCCCGATCGCCCGATTAGGGTAGTAGGAAGTGTCGACGTCAACCTGCCGGAAGAAGCAAATTATGCCACGAAGTTCCTTGATCCTGAGCTTGACGAGGTGACCTTTCCGAATGGCAGCCCAGGATATCACTGGCGCGTCAAAATACCTGAAGGCGTTATGGTCGCTCATGTCGATTCAGATGAAAAGGTAGCTTTCGTCGACAACTATCGCCATCCTCTTGGCCGCTACAGTCGCGAGCTTCCCGGCGGTGGAGTCGATCCAGAGGAAGCAGCGTATTTTGAGAACGCGACACCTGAAGAGCGTGAGCTTATTCTAAAACAAGCCGCTATCCGTGAATTCAGAGAAGAGATTGGCCGTCACGTAGATGCAGAAGATGTTACGCGCCTTCTTCCAACAATCCAGGGTTCAGTCGGCTTTGCCGATATGTCATACAATATTTTTCACGGCGAGAACGGCATGGCTGCCGAGCAATCTCTCGATGACGGCGAAGCAGGCATGCTAACGCACAATCGCTACTCGATACATGACGCCACTGAAATGATCGGCCACGAGATCGTGGATGTCGCTACGACTGCTGCCGTGATGGCACTTGCCCTCGAATACGGTATCCGCGTCGAAAACCGCTTGAATCGTCTACGTAAAGCGAGCCACTAAGCAAGCTACTCATTCTTGTCCGCGACAATAGTATTCGCGCGTAACCACGCCTCTGGCGTTCCGCAGTCGAGATAATCACCCTTTATAACTCCCACACCAACCTGCCCGCCGTTAGCAACATATGCATTCAGGGCATCGGTCACCTCGTACTCACCCCGTCTAGGGTTCGCCGGTAGCGTTCGGGCCAGCTCGAATATTTCTTTGTTAAA
>CBFGYC010000102.1:0-2448 GCA_965652985.1 uncultured bacterium
CACCTACTATTATTACCATAAGTAGTATTATACAGTAAACCCGCTGTTGTCTTATATTATTTACTCCGTGTACACTATAGCTATGGATAGAGAAGCTGTCATCGAGAGCGCCTCGGCGCACTACACCGAAAACGAGGTCCTCGAGCTTGATCATGCCATAAGTGTCTCCTCGGAGGCGCACGAAGGCCAAAAGCGCGTCAGCGGTGACGATTATATCACTCACCCTCTTGAGGTCGCGACCATCCTTATCGACTGGGGTATGGATATGGATGCAGTAATCGCCGGTGTCCTGCACGACGTCATCGAAGACACCGGCCTTTCCCTTGAGCAGATCGAGACACTCTTTGGCCGGGACGTCGCGTTTTTGGTAGACGGCGTCACGAAAGTTTCCCAAGCCCGGGCTGGTATGCGTAATCTCGATAGCTACCTGCCGCAGACCACAGATAACCTTTCCAAGCTACTTATCGCCGTTGGGCAAGATGTACGTGTAATCATCATCAAACTGGCTGATCGCCTGCATAATCTCTCGACACTCTCGCATATGCCTCCTGAAAAACGTGTCAAAATTGCCCGCGAGAGCCTGGAAGTTTTTGCCCCACTAGCAGACCGGCTTGGTATGGGACGATTACGCATGCAGATCGAGGAGCTGGCTTTTAGCCATCTTGACCCGGCTGAATATAAAAAACTGAAGAACCTCATGAAACAGAGACTCGGCAAAAGCACCAGGAAGCTTGGCTATATCCGCCAAGAAGTCGAAGCCGAGCTAAAAAAGAGCGGCATCGAATTTGAGATGGACGGGCGCGTCAAAAGCATCTACAGTTTGTATAAAAAACTGAAAAAAGTTGACGGCAATATTGATGACATCTACGACCTAATGGCGCTTCGTATCATCGTTGAGAACAAAGAAGACTGCTATAAAGTTCTCGGTATTTTACACGCACTGTATCAACCGATGATCGCCCGTATCAAGGATTACATCGCCGTGCCGAAGCCAAATGGCTATCAAAGCCTTCACACTACTGTACTTAGCAAAAACAAGCAGATAGTTGAGTTCCAGGTCCGTACGATGGCCATGCATGAATACGCCGAACGTGGACTAGCCGCTAGCTTTCATTATCATGAACAAAAAGAAAGCAAGGGATATACCAAGAAGAAATCGTCGTCTACTTTGCCGCCGAACCTGCAGTGGATCACCGAGCTCCAAGAAGTCGCCGCTCATCTAAAATCTGGCGACGAAATCTCCCGCGACCAATTGTACGTCGATCTTTTTTCGGATAGGATTTTCGTCTACTCGCCAACGGGTGATATCTATAATCTTCCCGAAGGTGCGCTGCCGCTTGATTTTGCCTACCGAGTTCATAGCGACATCGGGCAAAAAGCATATAGTTTTCAAGTAAATGGTACCATTCATCCGTTCGATAAGCCGCTCAGGAACGGCGATATCGTGGAGGTGATAACACGCAAGAACGTCGAGCCAAAGCCGGATTGGATGGATCTCGTCACCACAGGGCACGCCAGGGACAAACTAAAGAGCCAGCTAAACAAACAACCGGGCGGTGGCATTTTTACGAGCGCGGCCAATATCTTGCAGGGCAAGGCGTTTCGTAGAAGTAAATAGCTCTAGAGGCCCGCTACGGTTCGTTGAGGTGTGTGAAGACATACTGACAGCGAGTGTAGGTTGAGCCTGAGAAAAATTTATCACCTATAGGGCAAGATTCTCTGTTTCCCTTGACGTAAAAAGAGAGGGACGGCTTGCCACCAAGGTGAGTTGCGTTACTATCGTAATAAATACCTTTCAAAGTGTAGCTGCCGTATACAACTTCGGGAATTTCACTACTCGGTACTCTGCCTACGATAGTTTCCAGCTCTGCGTTAAGTGTTGGATTCACCGGGTGAATATAGCCGGCAGGAGTCGGAATCACCGAAGGTTTACTACACCAATCAGCATCATAGCCGTTTCCGGCTGGGAAATCTTCCGGATAACCTATGCAAGCCCAGTTTGCATGCGGCACGATCCCACCGTTTGCCGCCCCGTACATTTCGATTATCTTCGCTATAGATCTGACTTTCGATGCGATAGCACTGTCTTCCGCACGGGTTCTAATGCCGCTATACGCTACGGTCGATATAGAGGAAAGTATAGCGATGACAACAATAACTATAAGAAGTTCGATGATAGTGAAACCGGTTGCGGTTTTCTTCATGTCACTACTCTACCACCACCTTCAACCCAAAGACAAGCCTTGGCCTTCCTTTAGCCTGACCAAAGAAAGTATCTAGCGGTTATTCCAGCGTTCAATCGAAGCGTGGATAATCGTCTTGGCTTCATCGACACCGGCGAAGCCCTTGACTACTGTGCTGCCAGGCTTCTTAAGATCTTTATAGTGCGTAAAGTGATGTTCGATCTGTTTGATAAGCTGCTGCGGCAAGTCTTCGAGGGAATTGATG
>CBFGYC010000103.1:0-2440 GCA_965652985.1 uncultured bacterium
TATCCTGGGCAATGATATTAGCCGGTGCTCCAAGTGCAGTGGATTGGAGTAGCTGCGCACCTCCTTCAGCTAAAAAGTTGTCCCGAGCGTTTTTATTCGCGTGACCAACCGCTCCTTTTATGGCGTCGCGAAGCGAGGCTATTTCGCTGGCATATTGAGGGTCTCCATTCATCTTGAGATTTGATAGCCGGCTTGCAAGTTTGTCTGCTATATCCTTGGTAGCTGCTGTGAGATCATCGGCACTTACGCCGCCTGCGAAGCTAGGCGTTGCCGCGGCAGGAGCCGCCGCCGGTGCTGCAGCTGGTGCGGGTGAAGTAGCTGAGGTTGCCGCTGGTGTAGATGCTGAAGCGGGGGCAGGGCTTGCACCAGATGCAGGCGCTGTGGTTGCCGCTGGAGCCGTCGCCGTGGTCGTTGGCGAAGCTGCGGCCGCAGGCGGAGTAGCTGCTGGTGCTGCGGCAGGCGCTGGAGTTGATGATGACGTGCCTGGAAGAGGAAGTGGTGTTGGTGGATGCTTTTCGTCGAACGCGACTCCTGTTCGGATGGCTTCGACGCGTTGTCGGATGCGAGGGGCTGGCTGAGTGAGATTCGGGTTCGTCAAACCATCCGTTGCTGCATCTTGAAGCTTGGCTTTTGCGGGATCGCTGACAGTTTGAGTCGTTGTTGTTCCTCTATGATCCGTAGTTTTGTACCCATTCGCAGCGACTTCCGAGGTTCTTGTAAGGGCGTCTTTATCCGCACTATTGAGGCTTTCACCGGAGAACTTACCATCCTCGATAGCTTTTCCGACGAGTGCGTTGAGGTGATCCTCGTTCTTAATATCGCCGGCTTTGACTTGATCTGATGAACTTCCGCCATAATAATGTACCTTACCACTCATCTTGACCATGCCATCCCCGATAGCTTGTCTTTGTTGTTCCCCCATAGTACCTGAAAGTGCCACGAGTTCGTCGGTTTTGGCGACGTCGCCAACCTTGAACTGGTTTTCGATTGCCGCCGTCTGTAATGACGTTCCCATCCCGCCTTTTACTTCCATTCCGCTGCTCTTACTCGTTACAGACCCACCCTTAGCGAGTTCTTGTATTTCATCTAGGTTTAAGTTTGCCTTTTGGATGATGGCGTTTGCCGCCGCCACTTCTTCGGCTTCAAGTTTCGCCTCCACGTTGATCGCGCTCGCAAGGGCACGTTGCACATCTTCGTCAGACGCTTCTGCGATAGTCCCTCCTGAGAAAGGAACGTTGGTTCCACCGGCAAGCGTGTTTCGGAACGCTGCATCGTTCTGGGCTTGGTCGGCGACGTAAGAAGTGTCGGCGCGCTTCGCGGAAGCTTCAAGGCTGGCGTCAATCGCGGCGCCTTTTGCTGCCCTGCGGTAACGGAAGCCACCAAACCTATTGCCGCCGCCGCGTAGCGCCTCTATTTTCCTACGGTTGTCTATTCGCTTCGCCTTACCTTCAATGTTCTTTCGCATGCCATCAATCGGGCCCTTGTTTGGATTATTCACTAGCCCTACCCACCTATTAAGGAGCCCACCTGAAGCCTTCATGATAATCGGTGTAAGGAACAGAGGAATGACCGATACGCCGGCACCGACAAGCTGCACTGGAAAATCGTCCGTAGCCATGAGAATCCTAGAGGCAAGTGCCGACGCGCCAAAAACGATTGATATGATCGGGTAGACAAGCAGCATCGCCGTGAACAACGAACGCCATCTTTTGAAGTAATCTTCTGTGTTGGGTAGAAGAAGCGCTACGAAAGCGAGTGGAGAGACGACGACAAGTATGACGATCAAGGCTTGACGAATAGTCAGTGCAAGTACGATCGTAAGCACTGCGAGCACTGCTCCTAGAATCATTGGCAAAAGAACTGGTAAAAAGGCATATAGCGCCGCGCCGGTAACAGCGACCGCGGCACCTATCCCTACCCCGCCTACAACGAGGTATGCTAGCTCTTGCCAGGTGGTGAGATTGACCGGACTACAGTCAGTACCACAGCTATCCGCAACGGGCGTATATGTAAAGCTAAATGCTCCGCCCGACTCATTTGCGTTAACGACTGAGTCAAACATCCCTCGCATAGAGTTGCCTAGTATATTTGATAAGTCGACGGCAATGACACAAATATAAAACGAAACATTCACGAGTATCGCAGCAATTATAATCTTTGGTAGTAAGCGCTTGATGCCATAATTGGTAATCCCTATGCTTGTAATTTGCGAGAAAACGATGATGAGAAAACCGATGATAAATACAATGTTGGCGAAATCCCTCATTATCTTCCAGGTGTCATATAGGGCGATACCGTCGCCTTCACTACCACCAGGGAGTACCAGTGGTTCAACTCGCAGGAGGGTGTGGTCGAGTATGGCATATGAGGCGTCTGTGACCTCTGCTAGGAACATAATGACTGGGCATACGAGCCAGCCGATGCCCTTGATTTGGCAGGA
>CBFGYC010000104.1:0-2434 GCA_965652985.1 uncultured bacterium
GCACGCTTGGCGAGACTAAAGAGAAAGTTCGCCGAATCATCAAATTTCATGAGCTGCCAGGCTTCGTCAACGACCAGCATGCGTTTTCTTTGATCGGTCCTGGTGATGTTCCAGATGTGGCTCAGGACGATATACATCGCTACCGGACGAAGATCGTCTTCGAGGTCGCGGATATTGAACACGACCATGTGGCTGTTGATATCAATATTTGACTGCTGTGAAAAGATACCGGCAAACGTACCGCTGGTGTATTTTCGAAGACGTTGCGCGAGGGCTGGTCCGGTGCCACCAAGGTGAAGGAGCGTGTCGTAAAGATCGCTGATGGTTGGCGGTGATGAACGGTGTGTCAGAGGATCACTCGTAATACCAGCTCTTGCATACGTATCGATTAACGCCTGGTCAAGGTCGGCTTCTTCTGCCGGTGTGAGAGAGGCCATGATCTGGCCAGCGGCGGTAGTTTGCGTGCCGCCAAGCATCAAACGAAGCAGGCCATGAAGTGTTACGAGATTGGCCCGTAGGGCGTCGTCGGCTTCATCGGTGTCGATTACCTGTGGTAAATCGAACGGATTGATACGCGTATCGGCATTGAGGCTGAGTCGGACGTAACTGCCACCTACGGCATCACATAATTTCTGGTACTCATTTTCCGGGTCGATAATGATGACATCTGAACCTACCATCATCGAGCGTAGCGCTTCAAGCTTCACAGTGAACGACTTACCGGCACCTGACTTAGCGAACACCACCATATTGGCGTTCTCTAAAGAGAAGCGGTCAAAGATAACCAAGCCGTTGTTGTGCATGTTGATGCCGTATAGTACGCCTTTTTCTTGGGTAAGGTCGGCGCTCGTGAATGGGAAGCTGGTCGAGATTGCCCCAGTGTTCATATTGCGGCGAATCTGCAATTGATCAGACATTTGTGGAACGGTACTGTTAAGCCCTTGTTCTTGTTGGCTGGAGGCGACCTTCGAGAAAATCAACTGTTGGCCAAAGATAGTCTCAATCTTGTGTTGAACGAACCCGAGTTCGTCAATACTGTCACCGTAAATCGTGACATACAAGCCATAGCGGAAAAATCGTTCCGACCCAACCTGGAGTTGATCACGAAGTTCTTCGGCGTCCGACAAAGCTGCTTCGAGGCCCGGGTCACGGGTGCGCCCTTTTTCGTTATTAATCGCCATCGAGGCTTCGAGCTGTGTCACCTTTTTACGGAGATTATTGAGCACTACCTGGCTCTCGACCGGGTAGACGTACATGCTGATATCAAGGACCTCGTCGATATTGATCAGCGGGCTGAGCCATCCGGTGTAAATTTGGCGAGGGTAGCCATAAATGTACATAGTACGGCCATATTTGGTGCCAAGACGGAAATGGCCGGAGTGGATTTCGATGCTGCTCGGTGCGATCAGGTCGCGTAGGGTCGTCATGCCACGAAGAAAAGCTTCTTCTACTTCGGCCTGTTCGCGGGCGCGTTGTTCCGCTGCGATATCGATTGGATCTAGTTTCTTCTTCGCCATTACATGTCCCCTTCTTGCAGATGTGGTCTCGGTGCCTCACCCTGGCCTTTTCGTACGAAAGTGGCAGTGGTGTTTTCAAAATCACCAAGTGGTTCACGGACGGCGGTATCTGGGTTGTAGACATTATAATACAACTCACCGAGTTCTTTGGTGTTGAGCTGCACGCTTTGTACGCCGATCTGGAAGAGACCGCTCAGTACTGAATCGACGCGGTTTTTTATCTCGTCTTTAGCTTTTTGGTAGGTCGCCTCGTCGATCTTCGTCACGGTCTTGCGCCCGCTCGGTACTAATCGGCCAAAGAATCCCTTGCCTTGTTCAACGATGTTATTGATATCACCTGTCGGGTAGTATGGCACGATGATAAAGAAGCTTTTGTCCATGATGTTCGCTTCTTGGGAAAGAATATCGATAAACCGGATATAGTCGTCCATTAGGACATTCAGGAGCATATTGTCCTGTGACCGGCGAATCGTTACCAGGCGGTCGATATATGGGCCGATATCAACCCTTTGTGAGCGGATAAATATCTGTATCGGAAAATAAAGGGCGTTCAAAAAGTTCTGATAGCTGTATTCCACGCCTTCTCGTTCGCGTGAGCTCATCAGGTCGAAGTTGATTGATTTACAGGCGATCACAGCACGGAAACTGCCGTCATCCATGATTACCATGCCATCACGGATCTCTGAAATAAGCAGGCTGTTCTGTGTCGTATTTGGCGTTGGCGCAGGCTTGGTTTGCGGCATCTCCTGAGGAGCCGGTGCCTGTGCCGGTGTTCCGGCTGTAGCTGGCTGCGAATTTGGTTGTATTTGTTGATTACTTGGAGGCACTACCCACACGTCCCTTATCTTAAGTATGTTCTTAGCGTAGTGAAATCACCACTTCACCGTCAGCTTTCTCTTCTTTTTCACGAATCCGCT
>CBFGYC010000105.1:0-2391 GCA_965652985.1 uncultured bacterium
CGTCCTCTCGGTCGCCCTCTTGAGGTTGTCTCGGCCGATAATCAGAAGAGCGATCCGGCTGAAAACGCATCTGAGACCACTCCGGATCCTTCAGTGCTTACCGAAGAGCCGACTTCTTCCATGCCAGACAAAGACGCCCAGCGTCCCGAGCAGCCGCTTCCGGCCGAGCTCGATAGCGAGCTGCTTAGTATAGAAACTGAAACGAGCGTCACGGCTCTAGAGAGCACACCGGCTCAGAGCACTGCTCCCGAGGCTCCGGCTCCGGCCTTTGAGACGCCAGCTACTACTGTTCCTGCCCCAAATCCTACTCCTGCCAAAGCTGCTACGTTTACTACCGATACGCAGCGGTCGATGGCAGCCGCTTCTATCCCGCAGCAGTATAAGCTCGAAGCCACTCAAGCGGAAGAAGTGCCGGCAAGTGCTATTTATGACACGCAGCCCCTCGCGCATCCTGCAAAATCAAAACCAGGCTGGCTTTTCGTGCTGGCTATCGTTGGTATCTTAGTTCTTGGTGCGCTCGGCGGAGCGGCCGTGTACTATCTCGGCCTCCTTTAGGCCGTACCTACGTAGTACAATAGCGAGCTGCCACACGTCCTCACTCGGCTGGATGAGCGAGCTCATCCCCCTCTCGTTTCGTAGTACAATGGTTATAGATGGATATACACGATACTCTTAATCCTGCTCAGAAGCAGGCTGTTCAAGCGGCGGACGGTCCTGTCCTGATTCTAGCTGGTGCCGGAAGCGGCAAGACCAAGACATTGACACATCGCATCGCGCATCTTATTGAAAATGAAAAAGTGTGGCCGAATGAAATTTTGGCGGTGACATTCACCAATAAAGCCGCTCGTGAAATGCGTGAACGGCTCGGCGGTTTGCTCGGGCAAGACGCATCGGTCAGGCATTTCATGCCATGGATGGGAACATTCCATAGTATTTGCGTGCGCCTTCTCAGGATTGATGGCGCCTTCATAGGAGTGCCGCCTAATTTCGTGGTGTATGACGAAAGTGATCGACAAGGTCTTATCAAGCAGGTCATGAAACAGCTTCATGTCACCGATAAGCAAGTGAAGGCCTCAGCGGTTTCCTCGGCGATCTCGTCCGCGAAGAACCAATTGATAGGGCCCGAAGACTTCAAGGCTACTGCCCAGTATCCGTTCCAGCAGCAAGTAGCGGCGATTTATGAACGGTATGAAATCCTTCGAAAAGAGGCGTCGGCGCTTGATTTTGATGATTTGCTGCTTGAAGTCGTGACACTTCTGCGTGATCACTCTGACGTCAGAGAGAGGTGGCGCTCGCAGTTCAAACACATCTTGATTGATGAATATCAGGACACGAATGCCGCCCAATATGCAATCGTGAGGAGCCTTGTCGGTGAGGCGCGCAACATCTGTGTCGTCGGTGATGATTGGCAGTCGATTTATAGTTGGCGCGGTGCGGATTTCACGAACATCCTTAACTTCGAGCGGGATTTTCCTGGAGCGATCGTTATCAAGCTTGAGCAAAATTACAGAAGCACCTCGGCGATACTAGAAGCGGCTGGGAACGTCATCAGCAAGAACACTGACCGTACCGATAAAAAACTCTGGACGGATCAACCTGGCGGCACGCCGGTTCAGGTACACTCGGTCTACGATAGCGCCGAAGAAGCGCATTTGGTGGCGAGCCGGATTAGCGCTCAGATAATGATGCATGCCAGGGGGTATGGCGACTATGCCATTCTTTACCGTACGAACGCCCAGAGCTTCGATCTCGAGCGCGCTTTCTTGCAGCAACGAATTCCGTATCAAATCGTTGGCGGCGTTAGGTTTTACGACCGAAAGGAAATCAAAGATATCACTGCTTATCTGAAGCTGTTGTACCAGCCGAGTGACCGCATGAGTTTTAGCCGGATCGTGAACGTGCCGACGCGTGGCATCGGTGAGGCCAGCCTTGAAAAGTTCCTCACGTGGCAAGGCGAGACTAGGCAAGATATCATCACCGCGCTTACGAACGTCGAGATGGCGAGTGGCCTGACGCCTCGGGCTCGTAACGCCCTTTTACGGCTGGGGGAGGTGCTTAGGAATCTGCAAGCAAAAGTGCTGAGCGAGGCCTCACCGAGTGACATCATTGAAACGCTCATCGAAAAAACTGGCTACCGCGACTATATCTTAGACGGTACGCCCCAGGCTGAAGAGCGCGAGGCAAACCTCGGCGTGCTGGTGGCCGATGCCAAGAACTATATCGCGTTGGCTGACTTTTTAGAGGAAGTCGCGCTGATGTCGAGTATCGATACCGTCGAGGATAAAGAGAAGGTCACGCTCATGACCATTCACGCCGCCAAGGGTCTCGAATTCCCGGTCGTTTTCATCGTCGGCATGGAAGAGGGGATTCTACCGAGCAGCCGGTCGCTCG
>CBFGYC010000106.1:0-2389 GCA_965652985.1 uncultured bacterium
ACTATACTGACACTATGCCTAAAACACACCAACGCGTCTACGCCTTTATCGATAGCCAAAACCTCAACATGAGCATTGGCAGCAACATACACTACAAGGGCCGGCGTATATACTACGGTTGGCGCTTGGATTTCGAGAAGTTCCGCCGCTTTTTAAAAGATAAATACAAAGTAGAAAAAGCATTCCTCTTCATTGGGAACATGGAAGGCCAAGAAGAGCTCTATGAAGCCATGAAGCAAGCTGGCTACGAGGTCATCTTAAAGCCGACTACCAGCTACACGGACGAAGAAGGCAATGTGACCGTGAAGGGAAATGTTGATACGGATCTTATACTCTATGCCGTAGGCAGGGAATACAGCAACTACGACAAGGCAGTCATCGTTACCGGCGACGGCGACTTCTTGAGCCTCATAGAATATCTCGACGAAAAGGGCAAACTTGGCAAAATCATCATACCAAACAAGGTCCGCTTCTCGCAGCTACTCACTAAGTTCGCGCACTATTTTGATTATGCTTCAACGAACCGAAAAAAGCTCGAAAAGGCCAGGGAGCAAAAACAAGACAACTAAAAAGACGAGTATAATCTTGCCGGACGCACTCGGCAAGGTAACTCGTCGTTGGATGAATATACTATAGCAAAAAGAGCTGGCGTAGACAACCAGCTCTTTTTTATTTCTAAGCACTAATTTTTTTAGGCTTCTTGGTTTCTTTTCTCTTATTTTGGCCTTTTGCCATTGCATTTATCCTTTCGCTTACTTTTAAACGATTGCTTCTGTGCGGATGAATGCTAAATTCCCATGACGATATATAATCTCCTTTTGTCTACGGTATCAGTATACTACAAACCTACGCGTATCATGCTTATCCTTGTGCGCACCTGAGTTCTATCTTACTATTAACAGATCACACCACTGGGTGTGTCTTCGCTCCTTTACAGGCAGGTGACCATAATGACACCGATTGATGATTTTGAACGGCTCAAGGCCGACCGAAGAAAAGCGTACGAACAAAAGAAGTGCGCGCACTCCGCCATGAACGATGCTGAGTTTTTGCTCACAGAAGCGGTAGACGGCGCGCATATGGCCTACCGGGCCATGCGTCACGCTTCCACCGCCAAATGGGAAGCACGAGGCGTCTACGACGCGACCAAGGAGGCCAACCAGCAACCGATCGAGGCGCTCGACCATAAAATCGACGAAGCCTACCAAAACGCCGGACGGGCGTACCAGCTCTCGCACCAGGCATACCTTGCCCATGATCACGTGACAGCCCGCGCGCAAGCGGCCGAAAGGCGTCGCTTCGTTGAGGCGAAACGCGAGCTCTCGACGGAACGTACCGGCCTTGTGGTCGCGATCCAGACGGCGCGGATCGCCTATGAAGAGACCGACAGGCTCTACTACAGCGCGGTAGCGGCGTTCAAAGCCGCCAAAACCGCGTGCGAGCCGCTCGTCTTCGCCTTTCAGAAGGCCGAGTGTGCGTACCGATCAGCATGCGAGGCATTCGATGCAGCAGACGAAGCCGTTCAAGAACGCATCACCGCTGAGAGTATCGCCAGCGAAAAGGCGCTCGTCGTCCGAGCCGGTGTTCCATCTGAGCACGTCGACAGAACGTGGGTAAGATATCCCCCAGACGGGAAGAAGCACCTGTACTTCGGTGGTGACCACGTGCCGGACGGACCCGGCCATGCGCATTACGTCGTACAACCCGACGGCTCCACCGTCTACGCCCGCGACCCGTCGTCGCCTCGTGGACCTCACAACTTCACGGTCGTTGCCGAGGCTGAAGAAGAGTCAGCGTAAAGTCGAGCGAAGAACCCGTCACTCCTCAGTGGCGGGTTTCTTCTTGCCCTGTTTTAACCGGCGAAGTAGTATACTACGGATATGAATGTCCCAAACCCAACCGAACAGGGTCTTCGCGTGCGGCAGGTGACGAACCCTATGATCGTCAGGATCATTATCGTCGTCAATATCATCGCCTACTTTCTACTATGGTATTTGCACAAAGAATACCCCGAGACAGTTCCAGAAATATACTGGGGAGGCATTTTTCTCAATGGCTACTTGTTTCACGTACTCCGAAAATCCATGAAAGATCCACACGAAGGCAAAAACAATCTCGAATTCTACCGGGACCCTATCGTCCTTCTGCTGTTGATGCTGCTGCCTTCGGGTATTGCCTATCTCTTGTTCACGTATGTGCTGCCCGTATCGCCGCCAATGATGGTTTTCGGCTATATTTGTTCGGTAGTAATCGGCTTTATCATCCTCATCGATTCGGCCGGCTACAAGATCGTCTTGAAAGAGCATACCGTGACATTCACGCATGGAGTGTTCTTCAGAAGGCAAAAAGCCGTGCCGTATGGCAATATCGCGAGCATCTCGATATCCGC
>CBFGYC010000107.1:0-2385 GCA_965652985.1 uncultured bacterium
CCCGCCTCATCCGATAGAAGAGCCCCGCTCTCTCGGTGAGACGGGGCTTTTCTATTTTGACGCCTTATCCGTACCATTGCATAATATAGCCAAATATGCTATAATAATAGTATAGGTGACGTCGTGTCGTCTTGTACCTCTCGTGAAAGGAACTCTGGGATGCAAAACCCCGGTATGTACACGTCCGACGTCGACCTGCTGAGCCATGGCGAGTTCATACTCGTCATAACGGGCTTTACGGCACTGTTTATCGTAGTGTCGATGCTCGGCGCATCGCTGAGCTATAACTGGACGTTCGGCGGCAAGACATGGCTCTACCTCGGGTTCGTACTCGTGTCGATGTTCGTCGCCATCGCTGGCGGCACGGCCGCGCAGTCAAGCTCGGATCCAGTGACGTCCGTCTTCGGCGGCGTAGTCTGCGCCTTCATGGCGGGCATGATGATCGGCCCGTTCGTATCGTCGTTCGAAAAACGGAACATCGTACAGGCGTTCGTACTGGCGACGGGCATCGTCGTGACGACTGGTCTGATCGGGGCTTTGCTCCCGCAAAACCTGTCGTCGTGGGGGGCGCCGCTTTTCGGGCTTCTCGTGGGTGCCATCGCCATCCAGTTCGGGGGAATCATACTGGGCGCTTTCGGGCTCTCGGTGCGGCTCGCCTTCACGGTGCTCGACTGGGCGATTCTCGTCCTCTTCAGCCTGATGATGGTTTACGACCTGAATCGGGCAAAAGAGCTCGAATACACGTATGATAACGGCATCGACGTCGCGGTCAGCGTGTTCCTGAACACCCTCAATATCCTCGTTCGGATCCTTGCCCTTATGGACAAGTGACGCCGTCGAGGCCTCAGCCTGATTCGGTACAGGCTTTAGTGGACCGCTCTTCGGAGCTACGCCACAATACCGTCCGCAAGGCGTAGATCGCGAGATCGGCGTCTATTTCATATAGATAACTGACCATCTTCCGTATGAATATGATGGCAACCATGGAGGGAAGCCTCCGCGGCATCTTATATGAGCCCAGTTTGATATATACTATATCTATGCGTAAAAGGAATAGCCAGTAAATGAGGCAGAAGCTTTACCAGGCAATCGACATGGCTATTGCAGCAGGAGTACCGGTAAATATGGTTGCCGATGTGCTCAGTAGCGTCGGTTGGCCGAGGAATCTGACTAACCAAGCGCTCGACGAATGGCTGGCTCGCAACAATAGCCGTATAACCAAAACTGACTTCAAGACCTGGCTCAAAAAATACCAGCGCCGTGCAATTCCTGCCATTATCGTAGTCGTGGCGGTCGGTTTAGTGCAGGCAGCATTTATGCTTATGCGGCCGTGGCCTATAAAAATTATGGCAGATTCTGCGCTCGGAACTGTACCGGCACCTGGACCTCTCGAGCCGTATACACATACGACGACTCTGATCGCAATAGTTTCAATTTTAATGTTTCTAATATATCTGTTTGGGGCAATTGCCGCGTGGCTAAGTGACATACTGCTGCTCAAGATTGGCTTTTGGCTGAATCGGAGTATCAAGATAGAGTCCTTTCGCCACATACTCCACCTGCCGCTATTTCATCAGGCGCGCCTTGCCAAAGGTGACTACGTCTACAGGCAAAATGTCGTCACCAACAGTCTATCCGATCTGGTGCTAGGAACGACAGCGTCTATCATAGGATCGGCGATTATGATACTCGGCATCCTTGTGATTATGGTCATGATAAGTCCCTGGATGACCCTGGTATCGGTAGTCCTCATGCCGATGCTGTATCTGACGCTGAAGTTCATCGGGCCACGCATGGGGTTATACGCACGTAGGCTCAACGAAATTAACAGCGCGACCGCCAGCGCAATCAACGAAGCGGTCGACAACGCCGAGACAGTACAAGCATTCACGCTCGAAGAAAAGCTGATTATGCGCGTTGACGAGCTCTGGCACGTCGGTTACCGGCTAACCAGGCTTAATATGATGTGGGGCAACTTGCTTAAACACGCAAACTCTCTGCTTGTCATAGCCGCGACCGCCATAATTATGTATTTTGGTGGTCTCGCGGCGATTAATAGTCAGATTACGTTTGGTGAGTTATTCATTTTTATGATTTACATGGGATATCTGCTTAGCCCGGTGGAAAACCTGGTACAGCGCATCACGAGCCGCTACCAGAAAAAAATCGATGTCGGAAGGGTATATGAAGTTCTTAGTGACCACGAAGGCATAGAGAGCCTGCGTAACAATCGACCAGTTCCGGCCAATATACAGGGTGTCGTCGAGTTTCAAGACGTCAGCTACTCCTATGGTGGTGCTACAGTATTTGAAAACTTGTCGCTGCGGATAGAAAAAGGCGAAAAGGTAGGTATTATCGGGCCAAGCGGAGGCGGCAAGAGCACGC
>CBFGYC010000108.1:0-2356 GCA_965652985.1 uncultured bacterium
GTCACCTTACTGCCGTCGTCGAGTATATCTTCGGTTTGCTGGGCTTCAAAAAAGACGTCGTCCTGCATCGTGTTTTCGGTTTGCGGCATACCAACGCCGCGTACCGCCCAACCTCGACTATCAACAAGGTTTGCTAGGTAAGAAAGGCGCTTTTCCGCTTCAATTTCAGTAAGACCGTTCGTGCGATGCTCTTCCACTACCTTGGGGGCAACGATTTCTACGAGAGATTGCACGCCATCAGCTTTCCAGAGGCGCTTTCTTGGTTTTAGATAAAAGGATATGATCGCAGCCAAGTACACCTCCATCGGCTGATCTTTTCTGAGTGGTAGAGCCAAAGCGCCAAACAAGATGACAATCGGCAGCGGCACGATGGCAAGCGGAATAAATAGTTGGCTAAAGGCCCATCCCAGCACGATGCCCATGGTGGCGATAATGAGGTAGATAAACTGTCGAAAGCTGAAAGGTCCGAGCAGCTTATCGTCAGCCTCTACATCCTGAGGTACTTTGTACGTGGCCATAACTACCTTAAGTATATCATTTGCAGCTACGATACGAGTTATAATGTATAACCAAAAGCTGTATATTGACTTAACTATAAAAATAGTTTATAATGGCTTAATAATCACATTAGATATAAAAATATGAATACTGAACTCACCCCCTCACCGGATAAGCCAAAAAACAAACTCATGAACAGACGTGTTCTTTTGGGGCTGGCCGCTGCAGCGGGTCTGGAGTTTGCAACCAGCCGGGCTTCATATGCGAAACAATCAGAAGAGTCTGCACTGGATGACATTCAGGACCCGTTTGAAGATGCTACTCCTGACGGACAGCACGATTCCTCCGGCACAGCTACGCCGGAACAGGACCCTTCTGCTCCGAGCCCGCTTGGTACCGCCGAGACGTTTCGTTCGATCGCCCATGAAGAAGATGACGAAGCACTCCTGCAGGCATTCCAGATTTCTAAAGAGGAGGCCGGTACGCCGAGCGACTTCGCTCAAGCGTTGGCGGGGCGTCTAGAGGATTGGATAACTGCTGGCTGTACTCCATCTGAAGCCGCTGATTTTAGCGACGAGCCACTCGGCGATTATCAGGCCTATGTAGACGATACATACAGTGTCGTAGCAGCGACCGCGCTTGGCGGGGACGCAGCCATGATGGAAACCGATGGTGATATTCGTAAAAGTGAATTATATAGGCAAGTTACTGACCTCAAGAACCGGGTACTAGAGCAATATATAGAGACAATAAGGAGCGGCAAGGCCGCCGATATGGCAGTTACCATGGAAGCGCTGAGTGAAGAGATGACAGCCCAGGATGCCCATAATCACCTCTTTTATTTGACAGTCAACCTAGAGTACTCAAGTACTCAAGATGAAGCCGAGCCGGTCGTTATGCAGGCATCGCTTAACCTCGAACTTCATGTAGCTGGGCCAAACTATCAGCTCATTCTCGTCGACGGAGAGTTCGAACCTTCTGAATAAGTCTGTGCTCCGAAGCTACTAAAGGCTTTGTAGGTATCGTCCTAGATCTTCGGGTGTGTTCTGGTAAATAAGATCATCGGTATCATAAACATACCCAAGTACCGTGTTACGCTCAGGACCGTCGTGCCCTACTATGATCCGGTGCCCAGCACCCATATTAAGCATATCGACATCATTTATGGCGTTCCCCGCCACAAGGAGGTGGTGTTCATAAACTCCGAAGTAGGTACACATGTATTTTATCGCCCTTGCCTTCGTTACTTTCGCTTTCATATATTCAAGTAATCCGTCCTGGAAAATAGCTTTGATCGAACCTCCGGTAAAGTTCAATCTAAGATTTTCGACATGAATATGACTTTTTAGCCGTATGGTGACGTTACTGACTGATTCTTCGTATAGCATGGCTTTGACGTCTACGAGCGAGCCGCCGAACACATCGGCGTACCAACCACGGTGTTCCCGAATCGCTTCGATGTCGGTTGGTTCGGGTGTCCAAATTTGAGTCTTTTTTGACAAATTGGGTGGATTCCACTGCATCGAGTGCACCATATCAAGATTGAGGCCGGTGAATTCTACTAATTTGTCGATATCTTTATCACCCAGCTCGGATTGCACTTTTACGTTGCCGTGCTTGTCGACGATTTTCGCGCCGTGCTCCACGGATATCAATGCATCATCGGCGATGACCTCATCGAAATACTCGCCGAGTGCCTCCTTCATGCGCACATATGGTCGCCCTGTCGAGATCGTCGTGATGACCTTTCTCTCCCGAAGGTGCCTGAAGCCGTTAATCACGTCGTGAGGCACGGCTTCGCCCGGCATCTTAATCGTGCCATCGATATCAAAAACAGCCATTTCTGGCTTGCGTCTTT
>CBFGYC010000109.1:0-2314 GCA_965652985.1 uncultured bacterium
AAGATCATCAAAGGTGAAATTCCTTGCTATAAGGTGTACGAAGACGAAAAGACGCTGGCGTTCCTTGATATCAATCCGGTCGCGGAGGGTCATACGTTGGTCATTTCAAAGGCGCAGGTTGAGTTCGTATGGGATCTTGAAGATGAGGAGTACACCGCGCTCATGAGCTCGGTTAAGAAGGTCGCACAACGCCTAAGGGAAGTCATAGGTAAAGACTATGTCGGTGAGATGATTGTCGGAACCGATGTGCCGCATGCGCATATACATGTCGTAGCGTTCAACCAACCGGCCGAAATGAAGCGTGCGCTCGAAGGACCAGGGGCATCTGCGGATCCGGGGGATCTTCAGGCTCTCGCAGAAAAACTGCGCTTTTCATGATCCGTGTCATCGCCATCGGCAAAAAACATGAATCGTGGATAGAAAACGGCATCGAGCGTTATCAGAAGCGTCTCAGGAAGCCGCTGAACGTGGAATGGGTACTTTTGCCACATTCGTCTCGTGAGGGCCTCCAGGCGCGCCAGGAAGAGTCTGAGCGTATGCTCGCACGTATCAATGATGACGAGTTTGTCCTGCTTCTTGATGAGCGTGGCGATTCATGTGATTCACCTGCCCTCTCGAAACTCCTGCTTGGCACTATAGAAAGAGGTCGGCGGATAGTCATACTCATCGGCGGCGCATACGGCGTGAACGATGAACTGCGCACACGAGCCGATAAAGTCATGTCGCTCTCACCCCTCGTCTTTCCGCATCAGCTTGTGCGGCTTATTCTTATAGAGCAGCTCTACCGTTCGCAGGAAATCGCGAGCGGTTCGCCATACCACCACGACTAGACCTCGGGAAGCCTTAGTCGGCATTGAGTGGCTTCAACCATGTTGGTGGCCGTGTCTCCATCCACACACTTCTGATTCAAGCCTTCCAGGTAGTACAGAATCTGTACATTGGTCGCGGAACCATAGAGATAAATCGCTCCCAGTCGCTGATCGTTTGCGGTGATTCGTAGAAGCTTGGTGCTAAGTACGGGCTTTGTGCCGCCAATATAGGGCGCGAGCATAGTATCGAACGTAGTGTTTACGCTGTATGTTCCCGTACCGAACCAACATTGATTCGAAGGGTAGTTGGCGCCTAAGCATACGCCATTAATGGATGGATAGGCACCGGTTCTTGCCGCGTAGTTTATCAGCGCCTTTTTATACGCATCGACACCCGCGATAACCTTTGCGTTGCGTGCTCGCTCTTGGGCACCACTGTAGGCGACGAAAGCTATCGTCGCGAGGATGCCTATGACGACAATCACGACTAAAAGCTCGACGATCGTGAAACCACTTGTGGCTTTTCTCATAGGTTTAAGTATAGCGGAAGACATTCTTCCGTGCTAATAAGCTTTAATAAAATTCCGGTTATAGCTTGAGTCTGTGTAAAGTGTGAGATAACTGCTTGAGCAGCCCGTTTGTGCAATCTGATCGGTCACGCTCGTGGTTGGTGCAGGGTTGAAAGTCGCGTACACAACCCAACGACTATTACTACTTGTCGTGCAGGGCGAAAGAAGAACACCTGTAATCGTGCTCGAAGAGAAACCAGATAGATACCCCGATTGCTCAAGGAGGCTCTGAATCGAGGTCGCCGAATAACTGCCGCCGGTTTGTGTGAAGCTTCCGAGGCCATGACCGCCATAGCCGCTGCCGGAGTCGTAAAGGGATGTTCCATTATCTGCCGACCAGAGCTGGATCGCCTTGCCTATCTTGTCTGCTTCGGTGGTTTGCTGTGTGATTCGTGCCCGTGTTTGTATGCCATTATAGGCAACGACCGTAATGGCAGCGAGAATTGCGATTACTACGATTACGATGAGTAGTTCAACGATAGTAAAGCCACTTACGCTTTTCTTCATGTGCCTAGTCTAGAGCATCCGTAAGAGTCAGGCAAATTTGCAGATGACATAATATTGACAAATAATAAAGCATATGCTATATTTATACAGTACATTCGAAAAATAAAACAAAAATATGTTTCAAATACTAATCAGCCCACTACTACTTTTCCTTAGCCTCAGTACGAGTACTGGTGTTCTGCTGCATGAGACGAAGGTAGATAAGCTCGCCTCCCTCGCTATGGCGACCCCGGCGAAAGCTGCCAAAAAGCTATCGAGCGGCAAATTGCTCGAGTCAATGCCACATACGCATTCTGATGCCGGAACACTTGAATCAAGCTCGCGTGAGCTCCGTACCCAGAACGGCATGACACCGAGGCGCGATCGCGACGAAAAATACCGCCTCCAAAAAGCCGTGCCTCGTGGGTACCACCTGTTCGATTCGCACCA
>CBFGYC010000110.1:0-2292 GCA_965652985.1 uncultured bacterium
CGCTGGCGCTGGTTTTCAGCCTTAATAAGGTCAGTGATAGCCGTATCTTCCATAGTCTTCTCCCCTTTGAACTTATTATAGCATTAGGAAACGAGCGAAAAACGAGCTTGCTCATTTTTCCGAGTGACGATCGTGTATATTGAAACTGCGTTTCAATATAGCATTTGGAACCATGACCTCACCGTATACAATGGAATCATGTATAACGATTCGCTATTCCGGGTTTCCCTGAAATGTTTTATCACGAACTCCGAAGGAAAAGTGCTGGCAGTCAAAGAAACTGGCCGGGGCTCGTATGATTTGCCCGGAGGCGGCATTGAGCACGGCGAGGATATCCAGACTGCCATTTCCCGCGAGCTTCATGAAGAAATAAACTTCACGGGCGACTTTACCTACGAAGTCATCGGCGTCGACGACCCGGCCAAGCTCGTCACACGAGATGTATGGCAGCTGAAGCTCATCCTCAAGGTCACGCTCGACTCAATGGAAATAAGCGCCGGTAAGGATGCTGACGAAATAGCCTTTGTCAATCCGAATGACTTCAGGAGCTCTACTGCCCTTCCCGAGCAAAAGATTTATGAATATGCAAAAAAATATTGCTAATATATCATCTGTGATATAATGTACTATATGACTGAAGTAGATTACAAAGTAAAAATCGGTAAGCTAATCCAAGAAACGCGCCAAGCGCGCGGCCTCACCCAGGCGCAGCTGGCAAAGTCGCTCGACACCAGCCAAAGCGCTATCAACCGCATAGAAAAAGGCGGCCAAAACATCTCTTTGGAAATGCTTGCCCGTATCAGCGAAGTACTCTCGAGCGAACTCGTCAGCCTCAACCAGTCAGGCAAAATGAATTTTCGTATTCATGGTGGCAAAAAACTCTCAGGAAGCATTGAGGTGAAAACCAGCAAAAACGCCGCCGTCGGCCTACTTTGCGCCGCGCTACTAAACAAGGGCAAGACGACCCTTCACCGCGTCGCACGCATCGAGGAGGTCAACCGCATCATCGAAGTCCTGAACAGTATCGGTGTCAAAACGAGGTGGCTTAACAATAACGATCTTGAAATCATCCCCCCAAAGCGCCTTAGGCTCGAAGAAATGGACATAAACGCCGCCAAACGAACCCGTACTGTCATTATGTTCCTTGGCCCGCTTTTGCATCAATACAAAGATTTTAAACTGCCTTTTGCAGGCGGCTGCAACCTCGGTACTCGAACCGTTGAACCGCACCTCGTAGGGCTTAGCGCTTTTGGCATGGACGTCGTGGCAGCACCGAATACCGATTACTATCACGCGACCGTCAAGCACAAGGCGCCGGACCGCGCCATCCTCCTCACCGAGCGCGGCGACACCGTGACAGAAAACGTCATCATGGCGGCTGCGCTCTATAACGGACGGACGACTATTCGTAATGCCAGTCCGAACTATATGGTGCAAGATGTGTGTTTCTTCCTTCAGAAACTCGGCGTAAGGATTGACGGCATCGGCACGACGACGCTCACCATTCACGGTGTCAAATCTATCAACAAAACCGTAGACTACTATCCAAGCGAAGATCCGATCGAGGCAATGAGCCTGATCGCGGCCGGTATCGTTACGAATTCTGAGATCACCGTAAAGCGTGCGCCAATCGAGTTCATTGAGATCGAGCTGGCAGTGCTTGACGGCATGGGCCTCAACTATGAGGTCAGCGAGGAATATAAGGCACGAAACGGCGCCACGCGCCTCGTCGATGTGACGGTAAAAAAGAGTACGCTGCGCGCCGCCAAAGATAAACTCCATAGCATGCCCTTCCCAGGCGTTAACATGGACAATCTTCCCTTCCTTGGCCTCATCGCTACCGTCGCCGAAGGTCGTACTCTGGTACATGACTGGAGCTATGAAAACCGCGCAATTTACTTTACGGAACTTTCGAAACTGAACGCTACCATCGAACTGGTCGACCCGCACCGCGTCTACATCACCGGCCCGACTAAATGGAAGCCTGCCGACGTCGTAGCGCCGCCGGCACTCAGGCCCTCGGTCGTCATCCTACTCGCCATGCTCGCCGCCCCTGGCGCGTCCATCTTGCGTGATGTCTACAACATCAACCGTGGCTATGAAGACTTTGCCAACCGCCTTAACGCAATCGGTGCGAATATCGAAACGTTTCGGGATATTTAATCGGTAATATCCCAAGAAAAAACTGGTCGCGAAGACCAGCTTTTTCTTGGGGCGAATGATGGGGATCGAACCCACGGCCTTCGGAACCACAACCCGACGCTCTAACCAACTGAGCTACATCCGCCATAT
>CBFGYC010000111.1:0-2272 GCA_965652985.1 uncultured bacterium
GGCTGCTTCATCACACGGGCAGTCAGGCTTGCGCCGTCATGAGCACCATCCGCGATAAGACGCGATACGTCTTCGGGTCGCACGAATTCGTTCAAATCAAGCCGGATCAAACGATCCTCGCCACCAAAATACACGTCGCCAAGCGCTTTTGAAAGCTCTGTTTTGCCGACGCCGGTCGGGCCTAAGAATAGGAAGGTACCAATCGGCCTTGCTTGGTTTCTGACCCCGGCCCTGGCCCGTCTGAGAGCATCACTGACTACCGAGACTGCCCTGGTTTGGTTCACCATACGTTTATGAATCAGCTTTTCGAGGTTCAGAAGCGTCTCGCGTTCCGTTTCGTCACTCGCGACCGAAACCTTCACGCCCAGGGTCTTCTCTATTGCCTGTTGCACGGAGTTGATAGTCACCAAATTATCCTCTGCATAATTTGCAGCCGACTCAAGTAATTTCATAGCCCTGCCTGGCTGCGCGAGATCATAAACATAGCGTTCGCTGAGGCGATAGGCCTCTTTCAGCGCCTGGTAGGTGTACGTAACACCACGCTGGAACTCAAAGCTAATCAGCTGGTCCTGCATGATGGCAAGGGTTTCTTTTTCACTTGCTGGGCCGATCGTGACTCGGTTAAGCGCGTTCATGATGGCCGAATTCCGAGCGCCAATCTTCAAGAACTTCTGCTCGTCCATCGTAAGAATAGTTCGCAGGCGACCCGCTTCAAGTAGCGGAAGCAGCACGTTTGTAAGGTCCACCGACCCAATCCCATCTTCAAAGAAGAGTTCGGCATTCTCAAGACACACAATGATGTTTTTTGCCGAGTACGCTTCACCGAGTACGTTCATGACAAGTCCTTCTAGCTCTCCCCTGCCCGGCGCGGCGGCAAGTAGCGACGAAGCGTCCAACACGAAGACTTGCCGGTATTTCAGCGTGTCTGGAAGCGGTGTGTTACCATCAAGGAGATGGGCGGCAAAAGCATGGATGATCGATGTTTTGCCCGCACCCTGAGAGCCCACGAGTGCGATGTTCTGCCTGCCGGAACTGCTAAACGTTTTCACCATCTGCGACAAAGCCTCGGTATGCGACTCGAGCTCAACCGAAAGCAAGCCACCATGCGAAATCTGCTCACTGATATTCTGGCCGTACCGCGCAAGGTTAGGGATATAACCGAACGACCAATCCCTGGCAATGCCCCCGGTCCGTTTGGGTTTCGCGTGTTCCGATAGTAGTCGCAAGAGGTGCTGCTGCCAAGAGACACCTTCCAAAAGATCACTCTCCTGGAGGTGTAGGTGCGCCAAAAGTTTATCGTGATCAGGCGTGCTTCTCATCAGCGCCACGAGGAGCATTCCTCCCGTGATACTCTCCTCGCCCGTTTGCTCCATCAGGCTCCATGCGTCCTGCCAAAGCGCGGCCGTTCGCGTCTTGTCATCAGACGCGATATTCTGTAGAAGCGCTGGCGTCACCCCGAACCGTGCCGCGAAGAACAATCCGCTCCTGGAGGCGCCGACAGCCAAGGCAATATCTTTCGGTGTCGGCTCGGCAGGTAGTGCACCAAGAATATCACTGGCGAGCACACCGTCGATCTTTTTTGACCCTGGTATAGGACGAAGAGTCTTTAAATCGCCTTCATACCAACCGACCAGCATCGCTGGCAGCGCAGCAAGGCCACACACCAGCCAGCCGACGACGAGCGAATATGCCAGAAGCACCACACCGACAAAGAATAAAACACAAGTAAGTGCCTTCAGCGCAAGCAACCATGTTCCACTGAACCCTAAAGCAAGCCGGGCTTTCCCAGCACGGCCGCTTTTATAGTTGAAATTTAGCTGCTCCAAGGTAGCCATCCTGTGAGATATAATCCTAGCCCAACGATTGGGAGCAGCGGCACGAACACCCATCCGAGAAGCAGCACCACGGCCATCAGCAGGTTTATAAGCACTACAATACTACCAATACCAATCATAATCAGCCGCACCACCATGCCGATAATTCGTGAAATCAGCTGGTCGAAAAAGGCTCGCACCTGAACCTCAAACGAACCCCTTACACTACTGGCAGAAATCTGCCGAAAAGGCGCGAAAAGCGTCTGTACGAGCAGTCCAAGAGAGAAGAAGTCGAGCGTCGCCTCGAGTCGCGCCTCTGCCCGTTGCAGGCATTGGCGCCACCCATCGGTATACCACCACGCCACCATACCCCATATAATCATAACCGTATTATACTACGAATATCTGTGATTTAAGATTACCTTGTCCTATCGTTTCACGACACGATAATTACTGCC
>CBFGYC010000112.1:0-2258 GCA_965652985.1 uncultured bacterium
CCGACAACGAGAACGATGAAGCTTGCCGTCGCGAAGAAAAATACGACGTTATAGAACGGCTTCGGGCCTCTTCCAAGATGGAGGAAAAAGAATATCTGTACGAACATTTGCAGCATGGCGATGCCGAGTATGATCAGGACGAGAGTGCTACCCGTCATGATCTCACGGGTTACCAGGTAATATGGAACGATCGTTAATACGAGGGACGCTATGAAGCCGATGACGTACGATCGGATAGATCCGTGCTCGTCATGTGCCTGTGTGTGGTGCTGCTTTTTTTCCATGTCTGTCATGCTAGACTCCGCTAAAAGGCATTAAGTAAACAACGGTGAAAATGAATATCCAAACGATATCGAGGAAATGCCAGAATAAGCTCAGCAGGGCGAGTTTACGTATGTTGCTGTGGGTGAGGCCGCGTCTGGCAACGAATACCAAAATGATACCTAGCCAGAGCAAGCCGGAAAGGATATGGAGGCCGTGCGTACTGAGCAATACGAAGAACGCCGACAAGAATGCGTTGAGCTGCATGGTATACCCTTCGTGGACCAACTCGTAGAACTCGAAAAGTTCAATCGCGAGGAAGGCTGCGCCCAGCAAGAAAGTAAGGCCGAACCATATGAGCGCTTGGCTCTTCTTTTTTTGCCTGGCGGCGATCAGGCCGACACCGACAGTGAAGCTGCTTGTTAGCAGCAGCAGGGTTTCTATAAAGGCGAGGTCTGGGTTTAGTAGATCTGCCGCGCCAGGACCGCCGTCGGTGCTATTTCTCAGCACCGCGAAGACGGCGAATAGAACGGCGAACATCAGAAGGTCGGTCATTAGGTACACCCAGAAGCCGAACATCGTACGGTCATCGGCCTCTGCTTGGTGATCTACGTGGTGCTTCATTTTTGTGGTATCCATCATTTATTCCTCATCTGGCTAAAGAGCCATCCTGGCGCTGTTCGCATGAACTCGATCAGCCCCATGTCTTCGGTATCGTCGCGCGCGTACTTTTTGGCAGTGGTGATTTGCTCGGCCCGGCTCTTTTCAAGTTGTAAGACCTCAGTGGCAGGAATCGTATATTCAGGGTGATCATTAAATCCTTTGGCGACGAACACGATGATGATACCGATTATCGATACGACGATCAGCCAAACGATCTCCCAAACAAAACCGAATCCAGCCAAAAAGGCGAACGCGGAAATGTAAATACCGGTTGCCGTACTCTTCGGCATGTGGATGTCTTCTTGCGGGATGTCAGGTCGGCCGTCTTGCTTCATTTTCCAGAAGACGTCGCGTTCGTGTACTTCTGGGATAGTTGCGAAGTTATACGGCTGCGGCGGTGAGGGCAGAGACCACTCAAGTGTGCGAGCGTCCCATGGATCGCCGGTGGTATCGGCGAGTTGTTTGCGCTGCATGATACTCGCGACGATTTGGACGACCTGCAGGGCGACGCCAAGCGCGATGATCAGCCCGCCAACCAGAGCGATAACATAAAATGGTTGCCATCCGGTCGATGAGTCATAGGTATCGAGCCGCCTTGTCGCCCCCATGAGCCCGAGGACGTAGAGCGGGGTGAAGGCCACGAAGAATCCGACGATCCAAGTCCAGGCGGCGTAGCGCCCAATACGCTCGTTAAGCCTGAATCCAAGCATCTTCGGGAACCAGTATGTAAGGCCAGCAAAAATTCCAAATAGGACACCACCGACGGCCGTTGAGTGGAAGTGCGCGACGAGGAACAGGCTGTTATGAAGTTGGAAATCGACCGGGGGAATGCCAAGCAACACGCCGGTAATACCGCCAATACCAAACACGGTCATGAACCCGACGAGCCATATCATCGGCGTCTTGAAGCTGATGCGGCCTCTATGCATCGTGGCGATCCAGCTGATGACGAGGGCGGACGTCGGTATGGAAATGAGAATCGTCGCCACACCAAAGGCTGAGTTGACGTTCGCGCCAGCACCCATCGTGAAGAAGTGATGTAGCCATACCATCAGGGAAATGTTCGAGACAGCAATCATGGCGATGATGTTTGATTTGTAGAAGGCGACTGGCTTTTTGCTGAAGGTCGATACGATTTCAGTGAAGATACCGAATGATGGCAGCATGATGATATAAACTTCAGGATGACCCCACATCCAAATCAAGTTGGTGTACATCATTGGGTTGCCACCTCCGTCGGTCGTAAAGAAGTGCGTGCCGAAGTAGCGATCGAAGAACAGTAGGATGATGGTCATCGTCAGGAGCGGGAAAACACTGACGACCATGATCATGCT
>CBFGYC010000113.1:0-2253 GCA_965652985.1 uncultured bacterium
GTTACGAGTGGGCGATGGATCTTTATAACCAAGCGGTGGCGAACACGTGGTTTCCAAACGAAGTCCAGCTCGGACAAGATTTGCTCGACTTCAAGAAGCTTTCAGACGAAGAAAAACACGCCCTAAAAACCGTCATCAGCTACCTTAATCCAAACGAGCTTTTGATCAACAAGAGCCTGGCGTTCGGTATTTACCCATATGTCAACGCCGCTGAAGCGCAGCTGTATCTTTCGAAGCAGATGTGGGAAGAAGCTAATCACTTCATGACGTTCGAGTACATTATTGAGACGTTCCCATTCAACCGCGAAGAAATTTACGCCGCTGGTTTTGGTAAAAAGAGCCTTGCTGACAAAGCGGCTTTCCAAAACAAACACCTCCAGGTGATGATGGACAAGAGCCTTGATATAGAAAGCCTGGAAGGCAAGCGCAGTTTCGTGAAGAGCTTGGTAGCTTACAATATCGTACTCGAAGGCATCTGGTTCTATTCGGGCTTCATGGTTGGTATGAGTTTTAGGCAGCGCAACTTGCTTCGTAATATCGGCAGTCTGCTTGACTGGATTACCAAGGATGAAAACCTACACCTTACATTCGGTATCAACCTACTGCTTACCATTCTTGACGAGAATCCAGAGCTGCAGACCGAGGAGTTCGCCGAGGAAATCCGCAACCTTATCCTCGAAGCGGTTGAGCTCGAAAAAGCATACAACCAAGATATGTTACCTCAGGGTATCCTTGGCCTGAACGCCGACTACGTGAATCAATACGTCATGCATATGACCGACCGCCGTCTGGTAGAACTAGGTTTCGAAAAGGAGTACAACGTTTCCAACCCTGCGAAGTGGATGGCAACCGCCAACGACACGCTGGAGTTGGTGAATTTCTTCGAGAGCACCAACACGAGCTACGAAGTAAACACGACAAAATAGGCTGGTCATGAAGATTACGATTTGCGGATCAATGACGCACAAGCTGAAGATGAAGGAGCTATCCGAACAGCTCGAGAAGCGTGGGTACACGGTGGAGACGCCGGATATCGAAGAGGGCCGAGTGCGTACGGAGTTCGACAAGAACATCAAGCTCAAACAGAAGTACATCGACGAGCATTTCGCTAAAATCGATGCGTCGGAGGCGATCCTAGTAGTAAACGAGACTAAGCATGGTGTCGAAGGCTATATCGGTGGCAATACGCTTATCGAGATGGCGCGCGCCTATGGCCAAGGGCTTGATATCTTTTTGCTGAACCCTATACCCGATATGAGTTATACGGACGAGATTCGTGGTATGCGGCCCACTGTATTGGGTGGTTCTCTTGATGCCCTCGATACGTATGTCGCAAATCTGCCGCTTGTCTATATGAGTACGGAGAGCGCACTGAAACATAGCGCGGTGGCGCGTGCAATGCGAAAGGCGGGTGTCTCGGTGCGAATCGACGGTAAAAAGGTTGATTCCGGTGTGAACGAGCAGCCAATGACTATCAACGAAACGTATGAGGGCGCAATGAACCGACAGAAGGCGCTGCATCAGCTGGGCGTAGCGGCAGACTATTATGTCACTGTCGAAAGTGGGCAGCATCCAGCGCATGAAAATCACAGTTTGTTTGGGTGTACCGTGATAATCATCGAGCCGGCGGGTAAAGCGATGAAGGTCGGGATTGACATCGATGTCGAGTACCCAAGGGAATGGTTTGATAAAGTACCGTCGGTCTATCCAGATGTCGGCGTGCTCGTAATGGAAGAATACGGCGCAACCGAGAAAGATCCCGTCCCTTATATCACACAAGGCGGGATGACGCGCCGTAGTGTCATCGAAAACGCGGCGTATAACGTAGCGGTACAGCTAGAAGGACAAACGGTATGACAGAAAAAGCAGAGGCGATACTAGAGAGGAACTACATCGGTACGCTAGCTAGTGTCGACGAAGACGGTTCGCCGCGGTCAACACCGGTGCATATGGCGTTCGACGGCCGATACATTTACTGGTTGTCGACACCGGATAAAATTCATTCTAAGAATATCGCCCGGGATCCGAGGGTGCATTTATCGGTATTTTCGCCGGATACCACCCAGGGGTTACAAGGCGTTTACGTCAAGGGTGAGGCTGAAGCCTTGCCTGAGAGTGAACAACAGTGGATTTACCGTCGGGTAAGGACCCATGTCGGCGGCGATAAGATGCCGGGCAGCCTGAAGACTTCTTCGCCGTACCGCCTGCCGATTGGAACGTTAGACGAACAAAAATCCACAGGCAATTGTTGGT
>CBFGYC010000114.1:0-2248 GCA_965652985.1 uncultured bacterium
AGTTTACGCGCCAGCTCTTCGTCGAATTCAACCGCGACGACATTACTAGTACGCCTGAGCAATTCGCTCGTCAGCGTCCCGAGGCCTGGGCCGATCTCGAGCACCGTATCGTGCTCGTGAATATCAGCTAAATCGGCGATTTCAGTCAGCACGTCGCGGTCTTTAAGCCAGTGCTGGCCTAATGATTTATTGGTTGGCATTACAGTAGCCCAAGTTTTTTACTGCATGCCGGCCACGGCTGCCAGCCACGTCGCTCATACAGCGCAAGAGCTGCGGCGTCTTGGAGCGCCGGAGGTGCATCGGCCGGGTCGTAGTAGCCGCCATTATTAGCCCATGTCTGATAACTGAATTGGTACGCGCCGCGGTACAACGGATTATTCTTGTTCTGATAATTTCCACCGGACTCACATTGACGAAGCGCCGCAAAGGCCGCAGCTAGATCGTCACCGAATGGCGACTTGGCACCAACAACCTCAATTTGAGTTTTCGGCTCGGTAATCATAACGCTCTGGATTTCCACCCGGCTTACCTCGACACCGTTTCGCATTTCGATTTCATAGGTCACCGTGCGCTTACCAGGCGTTCCGGGAGTTTTGACTTCCCTGAAGCCTACTTCTCTATCGACGTCCTGGATTAATTCGATTTCGAACTTTACTTCTTCTTCCTCGGTGATCGTCTGCTTGCCCTCGCGCCACAATTCAACCACCATATTGGCAGTTATAGGCGTGTTCTTATCGAGCGATAGAGCGTCGTTCTCGCCAAGCGTAATGGCTTTCTCTTCGAGTAGTTGTGCCACTGTCTTTACGTGCGTGTAGACGGTTTCCTTTTTGCCATACAGTACCAGCGTGAGTGGTGTCGCCCGGGTGACAGTGAGCTGCATCGCGCCACCAACTGGCATACTCATTTCTGCCTTGTCTTCCTCCCGAAACTCCATGTCCGCGTGCTGTACGATCTGTGAAGGCGTGCGGTAGGCCGACATGATTTTCTTACGGACCGCCCCATCAACAACCGTCACTGGACGAGCCCTGTAGATATTGATGTCGTAGCTGCTCGCCACCAACGTCTCGTCAAGGTGTGGCTCGACAAGGTCGTTCTTATCGAGCGAAATACCCATGTCTTCAATCGCATCACGAACCGTCTCGGCTTTCGTCAAGAAGCCTCGCTCCTCGCTGCCATCATGAATGACCACTAGGCGCTCGCCGGATTCGGGCGTTTCCTGGGCAGCGTGAACAGTACGTACCGTACCTATGGCAATGACCGCCACGAGTAGTAGTACGATAAAGCTCGAAAGTAACAGAGGTATAGGTAATTGAAGTCTCATTATCAGAACGCGGCACTTATAAGCGCGCATTAGACTAATTGTAGCAAAATTAGCCTTATTTTTCTATTCTGTCGAGTATTTCTGGATATGGCGACTCTAGTGCGGGCAGTTCTCTGAATGAAAACCACGCTGCATCCTTTATCTCAAATGTATTGGGCAGCTCCGTTGGCAAGTCGCTCTTCTCCACGTGGGCCACAAATACAATTTCATCGTGCCCTCTCGACCTCAAAGTGAACAGAGATTCTAAAGAACTTTCTTGAAGCATAATACCCACTTCTTCCTCAAGCTCTCTTACCGCGGCGGCGGCAGAGCTTTCACCACGGTTGAGACCTCCGCCTGGCAGCCCCCACTTACCACTACTGAGCCAGGACTGGACAAGTAGAACTTCCCCTTGTTCATTTTTTAGTACGACTCTAGCTCGTGGTGTACGAAAAATATAGCTATAAAAGTACATCGCGACTGTCATGAAAGGCCGCAGTAACCTACCGAGAAAATAATAGGCTTTCATATCTTTTCTAACCGTGCGTATTCGACGTTCAGTTTCTTAGTTTGACCGGATGAGAAGACTATCGTCACCGCCAAGCCATCGATATCAATAATCTCGCCGTCACCAAACTGAGTTGATCGTACTCTATCGCCGATATCGAAATCAGGAATCTCCGCCCACTCGGTATCATGATGCGATTGCTGGAAAGACGGGGCAGCCATAATCTCATGGCCCATGTCGCCGAGAAACCTCGACGGATTATTGTAATTACGCTGACCGTACTGAGCCCTTGAGGCCGCATAGCTAAGATGCAGCTCTTCTCTCGCGCGTGTCATGCCGACATAGCAAAGTCGACGCTCTTCCTCGAGCTCGGCCTTGCCAGCTTCGAGCGACCGGCTGCTCGGTAGAATCCCCTCTTCCATGCCGACGATGAAAACGAC
>CBFGYC010000115.1:0-2247 GCA_965652985.1 uncultured bacterium
AATCGGTGACGTTCTACCCGGGAGCAACGCTTGAAACGTCGCTGTACGCGAAGACCCGAGCTGCTACAGAAGGCCAGGAGTTCAAAGATATGTCAATCCGTGCGAGCCTGAGGGCCGCCGGCTATGATGACGCCGCCATAAACGAGGCTTTTTCCGCTTCCTACGACAGTCCACTTTTTGAAGGTAAGCCGATTGATGAGGGGTATGAGGGCTATGTCTTCGGAGAGACTTACTACGTCGCCGTCGATGCCACCGCGACTGAGGTCTTAAAAGCGGCTTTCGATCACTTTTACAAGATCGTAGAGGAAAACGACCTCATTGCCAAGTACGAGCAGCAAGGCCTTAGTCTCTACGAAGGCATCACGCTTGCCTCTATCGTGGGGCGGGAGCTTGACTGCGAAGGCAAGCCGACCGAAGAGAGGAAGCAGACCTGCTACGGCTACCAGCAGCAAATCGCAGAGGTTTTCTACAATCGGCTCGACCGTGGCATGTCGCTCGGCTCTGATGTTACTTCTATATATGCCTCGGATAAATTGAACCAACCCTCCTCGATAGACGTTGACTCGCCATATAATACGCGTAAGTATCCCGGCTTGCCTCCAGGTCCTATAGCAACGGCAGGTAAATTAGCTCTTCTCTCTGTCGCTCATCCGACAGAAGGGGATGATTTGTATTTTCTGGCGGGCGATGACGGTCTCATCTATTTCGCTTCGGATAACGCGGGGCACGAGGCAAACATAGTGAACCACTGCCAAAAGGGTTGTGGCGACTTATAAACAATGCTCATAAAATAAATTGACATATTATGCAAGGATTGTTACAATACTATCTAGCACCTCGCGGGTTCATTACCTTGCCTATCATCCGTTGTGGATATAGGAGCACGAATGATCAAGCGAAGAGCCTACCAGAAAATGTGCTCATAGGATACCGAACTTTTAGTATTAGTAACGAAAACGGTCGATATGTGTCCTCTCTGATTGGAGAAAGCATAGTATGGTAGCATCTTGTAGTAATGCAAGGTTAGGAGAATGATAATTCGCACTTCAATTCCAGCTTTTAATATAAACAAAGCTAACAAATTGAAAACACAAGCACTTGGCTACCAGCGTCACTACGCTAGGAAGACGCATCGTCAGTGGAAATCAACCACTCTAGCGGCCTATATTGGTGCCTTCTTGTTCATCATTACTATTGTGGCCGTTGGCTATGAACCGCCAAAGTCTGGCCCTACAGATAGCGTTGCGAACGCTATAACTCCTGACGTCCTTGCTTCATCAGACAATGAATCGACCGCCCCTTCGGTCGACCAGCTCATCGCCACTAGGGTCGCTGCTGGTATTGCCGAACGAGCTGAATTGCCGATTGCTCGTAACGTTGCCAACTTGTCACTCTCGCTCTCTGTCGAAAGCGCACTTGCACAGGTTGAAAATAACGTCATTTCTAAACCACAAATCATTCAGCCGGCGGCCGGAAACCGTGAAATACGCTCGTATACGACCATTGCTGGCGATACGGTCGATAAGTTGTCGGCTCAGTTCGGAGTGTCGGCTGACACTATCAAGTGGGCAAATAACTTGACGTCAGACCTGTTAGAACCTGGTAAATCTCTTCAGATTCCACCTACGGACGGTGTTATTTATACCGTCAAGGATGGCGATACTACCGCTTCGATCGCCGAGAAGTATTCTGCGGACGAAAGGCGACTTGTCCTCTTTAATGACCTTGAAGCAGGCCTTACCGCTGGTCAGAAAATCATTATTCCAGACGGCGACCTCCCTACGACCGAACGCCCTGGATATGTGGCACCTCGTCCAGCCGCTCCGGCATACGGTGGCTACGGCGAGTACGTTGGCAGCTATCGTGGCGGCTCTGTCGGTAACCGATATGCGTTTGGTAACTGCACCTACTATGTGTACGATCGCCGTGCCGCGATTGGCCGTCCGATCGGTAGCTTCTGGGGCAACGCTGCCACATGGGCAGCAGCAGCTCGTGCTTCTGGTTACACAGTGAACAATACGCCTGCTCCTGGCGCAGTCGCGCAGTGGAACGCTTATAGTGATCCATGGACCGGATACTACGGACACGTTGCTATCGTTGAGAGCGTGAACGATGATGGTACGGTGACAATTTCAGAAATGAATAACGGTGCTTACGGCGGCTTTAACATCGTGAACCGCCGGACTATACCCGCGGGCTCAGTCTCTGCCTACATACATTAAAGGAGAGGCTCGCCTCTCCGCATCG
>CBFGYC010000116.1:0-2247 GCA_965652985.1 uncultured bacterium
CGATGCGGAGAGGCGAGCCTCTCCTTTAATGTATGTAGGCAGAGACTGAGCCCGCAGGTATAGTCCGGCGATTCACGATATTAAAGCCACCGTAAGCACCGTTATTCATTTCTGAAATCGTCACTGTGCCATCACCATTCACGCTCTCAACGATAGCAACGTGTCCGTAGTATCCGGTCCATGGGTCGCTATAAGCGTTCCACTGCGCGACAGCACCAGGAGCAGGCGTATTATTCACCGTGTAACCAGAAGCACGAGCTGCTGCTGCCCATGTCGCGGCGTTGCCCCAGAAGCTACCGATTGGGCGGCCAATCGCGGCGCGGCGGTCGTACACATAGTAGGTGCAGTTACCAAACGCATATCGATTACCGACAGAGCCACCACGATAGCTGCCAACATATTCACCGTAGCCACCATATGCTGGAACGGCTGGACGTGGCGCCACGTACCCGGGGCGTTCGGTCGTAGGGAGATCGCCGTCTGGAATAATGATTTTTTGACCAGCGGCAAGGCCTGCCTCGAGGTCATTAAAGAGAACAAGTCGCCTTTCATCCGCAGAATACTTCTCGGCGATCGAAGCGGTAGTGTCACCATCTTTGACGGTATAGATGACACCGTCCGTAGGTGGAATCTGAAGAGACCTACCAGGTTCTAGCAGGTCTGACGTCAAGTTATTCGCCCATTTGATCGTGTCCGCCGACACCCCGAATTGAGCTGACAGCTTATCGACCGTATCGCCGGCAATGGTCGTGTACGAGCGTATTTCACGATTTCCGGCTGCCGGCTGAATGATTTGTGGCTTGGAAATGACGTTATTTTCAACCTGCGCAAGCGCGCTTTCGACAGAGAGCGAGAGCGACAAGTTGGCAACGTTACGAGCAATCGGCAGTTCGGCTCGCTCGGCAATACCAGCAGCGACCCTAGTGGCGATGAGCTGATCGACCGAAGGTGCGGTCAATTCATTGTCCGCGGAAGCAAGGACATCAGGAGTTATAGCGTTCGCAACGCTATCTGTAGGACCGGACTTTGGCGGTTCATAGCCAATGGCCACAATAGTAATAATGAACAAGAAGGCACCAATATAGGCCGCTAGGGTGGTTGATTTCCACTGACGATGCGTCTTCCTAGCGTAGTGACGCTGGTAGCCGAGTGCCTGTGTTTTCAATTTGTTAGCTTTGTTTATATTAAAAGCTGGAATTGAAGTGCGAATTATCATTCTCCTAACCTTGCATTACTACAAGATGCTACCATACTATGCTTTCTCCAATCAGAGAGGACACATATCGACCGTTTTCGTTACTAATACTAAAAGTTCGGTATCCTATGAGCATATTTTCTGGTAGGCTCTTCGCTTGTTCATTCGTACTCCTATATCCACAACAGATGATAGGCAAGGTAGTGAACCCGCGAGGTGCTAGAAAGTATTGTAACAATCCTTGCATAATATGTCAATTTATTTTATGAACACTGTTTATAAGTCACCACAACCCTTTTGGCAGTGGTTAATAATGTTTGCCTCGTGCCCTGCGTTGTCCGAGGCGAAGTAGATGAGACCGTCATCGCCCGCCAGGAAATATAAATCGTCACCTTCTGTCGGATTGGCAACCGAAAGAAGAGCTAACTTACCCGCCGTCGCTATAGGGCCTGGAGTCAGGCCGGGATACTTACGCGTATTATATGGCGAATCAATATCTATCGACGAGGGTTGGTTTAATTTATCCGAGGCATATATAGAAGTAACATCAGAACCAAGCGACATGCCAAGGTTAAGCCGATTGTAGAAAACCTCCGCGATTTGCTGCTGGTAGCCGTAACATGTCTGCTTTCTCTCTTCGGTCGGTTTGCCCTCGCAGTCAAGTTCTCGCCCCACGATAGAGGCAAGCGTGATACCTTCGTAGAGATTAAGACCTTGCTGCTCATACTTGGCGATAAGGTCGTTTTCCTCCACGACCCCATAAAAGTGGTCAAAGGCCGTTTTCAAGACCTCAGTCGCGGTGGCATTAACAGCAACGTAATAAGTCTCACCGAAGACATAGCCCTCATATCCCTCGTCGATCGGCTTGTCCTCAAAAAGCGGACTGTCATAAGAAGCGGAAAAGGCCTCATTTATGGCAGCGTCATCATAGCCGGCGGCTCTCAGGCTCGCCCGGATTGACATATCCTTAAATTCTTGGCCCTCTGTGGCCGCTCGAGTCTTCGCGTACAGCGACGTTTCAAGCGTTGCTCCCGGGTAGAACGTCACCGATT
>CBFGYC010000117.1:0-2234 GCA_965652985.1 uncultured bacterium
GCTCTTGATATGAAAATAGTGGACGTGCTTGAAGAGGTTGGGGTAGGCGACAACGAAGAAGAGCGGCGTGTGGTTGCGGGGCGCATCGCAAAGAAACTAGGTGATAACAACTAAGAACTATAGTTGACAATTTATCATACTTATGCTAATATCTATGATAGAAACAATTACTTGATGAAGGTAAGAAAATAAAAAGGATAGAAACATGAGTGAACAACTTAATAAATATGACGACACTGAAACGAACTTTGCTGACCAAGAGCATATGCTTAACATTGCCGCTTTACGGGCCCACCTCGCCAAGCATGCTGTTGGCGGTGAGGTAGAAGTTAATTCGGGTGAGTAATATGTTTTCGCCATTTCCTCGTAAACTACAATTCGAACCCATCGACCCACTTGGTGACGGCCTTCGCGAAGATATCATGATGGAGCAATCAAACCCCGACAACCTTGCGTTCCAAGATGATATTGATGGCCAAAGCCTGACCGATTTTTGGAATGAAGTTGGTAAAGATATACATAAGAAGTAAGATAGAGCATAGTGGATATTACCGATCAAGAATTTGACCAGCTGGTTACTCGTGCCATGAATGAGTTGCCGCAGGAGTATATAACGCAGCTTGATAATGTTGCGATAGTTTATGCTGACGACCCGAGTGAAGAGCAGATTCACCGCATGAAGATAGATAACAACCATCTGCTACTGGGCCTATATGAGGGTATCCCTCGGACGCAGCGCGGTACTAATTACAGTATGGTGCTGCCAGATAAAATCACTCTTTTCAAGAATCCGATCTTGGCGGTGGTGCACACCAAAGAAGCTTTGTTTGAGCAAATCAAGCGCACGCTATGGCATGAAATCGCTCATCACTACGGGCTTGATCACGGACGGATTGATTCGCTCGAAGCTAATGGGCGGGCTAACAAGTTTAGCGACTCGTAGCGACGCGCCACTGCCATGATGGCGGATGAATCGCGGTAGCAGCTACGGCATCGACCACCTGACCGTTCAAGATAACGCTGCCGATAGTGGCGTTCGCCTCGAACGGCGGCTGCTTGTTAATCACTACTCGCGGGCTGTTGGTTTTACTGTATTTCCAGCCAAAGGTCGTCAGGTCTTCCGTGGCTATGACGTCGGTGCTCTCGCCCCATGCACTGGTGACAGTAGCGATAACATCGCCTCTTTTGACGACGGTTTTTTTAATGAACAGCGGCTTAGCTGCCTCGACGAGCTGGCCAGACTGTGAAATTGCGGTGTACGTATTTGGTGCGCCCTGAACGGTGCCGACGACAGTTATCGGGTCCTCGCCTTCGGGAGTAAAATCGCTGGCAATCATGAACACGCCGCCGACAGAAGGCAGGCTGCCGGTTTTGATGCCGACGACGCCGTTCTGGCCGAGCATCCAGTTCGTACTTGGCTTTATGCCGTCGATTGGTAAGTCGGAGCTCGGTTGCTTGACGATATCGCGAATCACAGCATTTTTCATGGCAGCGATACCAAGGCGGGTGAGGTCATCGGCGGTGCTGGTGGTCGTTTCGCTGAGGCCGCTGGCGTCGGTGCCGACGGTCGTGTTCGTCATGCCGAGTTCGTCGACGAGCTTTTGGGCGGCGATCTGATAACTTGATAAGCTGCCGAACGCCCAAATCGCCAGGCTGTCTGCCAGATTGTTACCGCTGCGAATCAAGATACCTTGTAACATCTGGTACTGCGACAGCTGTTCGCCTAGGCTGACGGCAACGAGGGAGCCACCGGCGGCGAAATAATCATTATATAGGCGCATGTCGTTCGCATCGATAGTGAGGATGGGGCCTGGTTCGCCGAGTGTGAGTGGTTTTTCTTTGAGGATTGTGAGCGCCGCTATGATTTTTGCGGTCGATGCTGTCGGCCATATTTGCTGGTTTGGTTCGGAGGCAAGTATGCCGTCTTTTACCGTGCCGATACTGGCCTGAGCCTCAGCGGGCCATTCGATCGCTACAGGCAGGGCGCTGTTGTCGGCGACCTGAAACACCTCTTTTACGGCAGACGGGCCAAACGGCCTTGAGTAGCGGTAGGCACCAGTAGCGAATGTGCCGAGTATAACCAGCACCACAACAAGTAGGAGGGATGTCCTTTTCGTGAAAAAACGCTGTCTTGATTCCAGGCTACGCATCGTTACTAGTCATGGTAATTGTTTGCGTAGGATTTGTATAGTTTATAGAGATGATTCCAACCCGCTCTTGGTTGCCGCAGCGCA
>CBFGYC010000118.1:0-2225 GCA_965652985.1 uncultured bacterium
ATTATATGCTTGGCGGCTTTTCACCCGCCTTTTTTGCCAGTTTTCTGGCAGCGACCCGGACCGCTTTTTCGTAGTCAGCACGAGCTTTTGCGGCAGCGTCCGACGCCTCTTTTGCCTTACGACGACTTTCCTCAGCTTCGTGTTTGCGGACCTCAGCTTGAACTTTTTCCGAGAATTCGAATTTCTCGGTCAGGTCCCAGCCTTTTGCCTTTTCTTGGTCGATATTGAACTCGGATTCCGACTCAGGGTCGATCTCACCATCAGAGCCGTAGTAGCCTGTGTGGCCCACTGGCAGTGGTTCCTTACGTACAAACCGCGCCAGAATTTCTTTTAGATCAAGCGATTGATCAGGGACGACCTGAGCGGGCCGACCACCGGGAGCGCCTTTCGAGGGCTCCGGGATAGCGATTGATTTAAACTTCATAGGATAGCCTTTCATTTTCATAGACGTGGAGTACCAAAGTAAGGGAGAGAACGCACCACAGAGGCCGCATTATGTATGTAGCACCATAAGGTGTCCACATCAGATACGGCGAAGATACGGTCCTGCAGAGTGTCCTCGAATTCCACGAAGGTATTATCCAACGTAGGTTGAGCAGCGAACTTCCGGTCAAGATGCCAATAGTCAAGCGTAGTACGGAAGTCGCCATGCGCCGTTGAAGGCATCCACTTCCAGTCAGCATAGCGAGATTGATAGCCGAAGATCGGCGTTTGTTCCACAGAGGTTTTAGGCACGCTGGTAGGGTCCGTGTAGATTTCATAGTTGTACACTTCCTGTTCACCAAGATGAGCGAAGGAAGGCCACGGGTAATCCAAAAAGGTTTCGCGACCAAAAAACATGCGAGGAGTGCCCTGCATATACGCCGAGGTAGGCATAACAGACATGATACCGAGAACAAACCCGTGTTCTTCACAGTTGTACTTAAAACCGGCTTTGTTCATGTAAGACGCACCACGGCCCGTCATGGTAGCAGGAGGGACAACGTTCGAGTCAGCATCGGCAGAGAACGCAGTTGTCATTACCTCAGAGATTTGAACAGGAACACGACCACCACCGAGATACTCCGCACGTTGAAGCCTACCATCAGATGTGCGTCGTGCGAAGTGGGCCATAATGTTTTCATTATATCGCGAGCCTGCAACAGCCGATTTTTCGAGCCACTCCTGAAGGCGAACAGCCTGACGTAGATCATTGATAGTAGTATTAAAACCCGTACCGGTTGAAGTAGCACCAAGATTGGCGTAGCCAAAGTCATTTACACCAGCAGCACCAACAGGCGCGTTAGGATCCGAATCCAGTTCGAGCGTAACTGAACCACCACCAGGAGTAAGCGTAGAGGCAACGTTCCAACGAGTAATAGATCCGTCAGCTTTTCGACCGACGATAGGTGCATAGCCTGTAAGCTCCACAGGAAGTAGAACCTCATCACCACGCTGAGTCCAAGGCAGAGCCGAAGTGAAATAATCATGTTGCCAAGCACGAGTTTTCAGACGAGAGATCCCAGACGTAGCCTGCTCACCAGAACCAAGAGGAAGTTCATCAGAATCCGGAACATAGTTCCGATCACGATAATAGTCCTGATAGATTTTGTTGTACGCAGCAAAGGGAAGGCAGCTCACGTGTGTAGCATCCGTATAAAGACCTGCATCAGTATCCGGCAGAGTACGACCGCCAAGATAATCCCAAAGAGATCCAACGTCGATGGCATTCACATCAGAGGACATGAGGTTATTCAAACCATACCAAGGAAGTTCAGGAGGCGTTTCCGTACCAAGACGACCATTAGTAATGAAATCTTCCCAATCAGCATAGAGCAGACGAGTCGGTACAAAGAAATAATGTACGAACACGTTTACACGATGGTAGATAGGAGCGAGCAGAGGAGCAAACCGGATCATTACTTCCGAATTGACACGAAAGGTGTCATTCGGTAGCGTTTCAGAAATAAAGATCGGGATAAGTTGGCCCATACGGCAGGACAGCTTTTTTTCATGTGAGAGATCAAATTTAGATCTCTCGGGCTTTTTCATTTGAACCTTTGAAAAGCCTGCAAATTGACCCATAAGAGTTAGAATTTTTGAGAGTACGAAACCTTTTTCTTAATTCGTGAGTATGAAGCGTTCCGAAATTTCTCCATATCCTCACGGGAATAACCCTTTTTTTTGAGAGACGCGATTTCCTTTTCTTCGCGTTGCTCAGCTTCTTTTTGAGATTTTTTTGAGAT
>CBFGYC010000119.1:0-2219 GCA_965652985.1 uncultured bacterium
GCGGTCTACTACGTAGCTTCGGTGGGCGGCTATTTCAGCCATCTGCTATTTGACGGCCTGATCATACGGCGCTTCCGAGTCAAAGGATAAAAGGGATAATGACGCTGTAATCTATCTTACTGCCCTTTTCACGGCGGGACAGTTAACTAGTAGATACGCAGTTAGCAAATTGAAATAGGAGCACACCGTGGATATGTCGCCCCCTGATCTAGATTCTCGTTCCATAAAGGTTTTTAAGGATGCTCTTGAAATCATTACGGATGCTAAGATTCCGTTTCTGATTGGCGGAGGGCTTGCTTTTCAGTTTTATACCGGACATCCTCGCAGCTTTAATGACATTGATATTTTCTGCAAAGCCGGAGATTACCCAAAAATCCTTCAACTACTCCAAGAAAACGGCTACGATACAACCATCCAAGACGAAAAATGGCTCGCCAAAGCCTTTAAAGACTCATGCCAGATTGATTTCCTTTTTTCGACGCCAAATAACGTGCAAACCGTTGACGACCGCTGGTTCGAAGGTGGCCAGACCGGCACGCTGTTCGACATGGAGGTCCAGTTTCTCGGTTATGAGGAACTCCTGTGGTCAAAGATGTATGTGCAGGATGCACATAAGTTCGACGGTCCGGACGTCTACAACCTGATTTTAAAAATCGGCGAGAAACTTAACTGGAAAAGCCTACTTGGCCGCATGGAAGCTGATTGGGAAATACTTTTCGCGGTGCTTCTTACGTTCCGGTTCGTCTTCCCATCAAAGCGCCATATCGTTCCCGGATGGCTCATGAGTGAGCTGATCGAGCGGCTCCAGCGTCAGCTGGAACTACCAATTCCTCACGACAATATTTGCCGCGGGCCGCTCCTTTCACGCACCAATTACAACAAGGTCATTAGCGACGAAGGGATGCTCGTATGAGCGAGGCGGCGAGCGGCAAGGTACGGGTAGCGGCCGTGGGCGATATCCATTTCGGCGAGCACGACAGCAACCGCTATCAGGATCAATTCAAGTCTATCGCCGAGCATGCGGACGTATTCGTTATTTGTGGCGACTTGACCCAGAACGGGAACGCCAAAGAAGCCCAAGTGCTGGCAGATGAACTGCGGTATTGCTCCATCCCTGTACTCGCAGTGCTCGGAAACCACGATTACGAAAAGGACGAGAACGATGCGATTCGTGAAGCACTTCGACCGGTCTTGACACTGCTCGACGAAGAACCGGTGGTCATCAAAGATGTTGGTTTCGCAGGTATAAAAGGATTCGGTGGCGGTTTTGGCACCTATGCGCTTTCTGCTTTTGGCGAGCCTGCGACCAAGGCATTCGTCCATGAGGCAGTCGAAGAGTCACTGCGCCTAGAGAACGCCCTGCGGCGACTCGAAGCAAAGAAGAAAGTCGCGGTGTTACACTACTCGCCAATAGCCGAAACAGTGAAGGGCGAGCCGTTGGAGATATTTCCGTTCCTCGGCTCGTCCCGTCTCGCCGAACCAATCGACATGCTCGATGTGAGCCTCGTCCTCCATGGTCATGCCCATCACGGCAGCCCGAAAGGCCAGACGACAAAAGGCATACCCGTGCACAATGTCGCTTTGGCGCAACTCGAAAACCCGAAAAAACCCTACCTCGTTTTTGACTTGTAAAACTTCTCTTCACGGCTGTGCCTGCTCCGGGAGCGCGACATGGCCTATCAAATGCTATACTTGATAGCATATGCGCATTGCAGCGTTAGATAGATACATCAATCGCACCGGCAAAAAACATTCTCGCAAGCACAGCCGTCAGACTTTTCTTGCAGCAAGCTTCCATAAGGCCCTCAAAACGCTTAAAATACAGCTCCCTATGGCGGTTGTCATCGCTGCTTCGGATTTCCTCTTGCATAACGCCAAGGACAGCAGCGACGCTACTACCATCGCAGTGCTTGCCCTGCTCTGCGTCCAAATATACACGGCACAGACGGCGGGTATCCGACAAGGTTTACTCAGCGCGGGACTTGTCGTCGCCTATAACAATTACGTCATTGTCTCCTCACTCCCAGGTAGCGGACTAACACTCGAGACCCTGCAGCGAGGAGCGGTCATATCGATTGCCTTCCCCATACTGGCGTTCGTGATCGGCCGCTTGAAAGAACGGAACGATTCACTGCTCCTACGAGAAAAAACGGCTCGCAAGAAAGCCGAGGATAGCGAGAGACAGCTACGATTCATGGCGGAATCAATGCCGCAAAAGA
>CBFGYC010000120.1:0-2187 GCA_965652985.1 uncultured bacterium
TGGTCGCGGTCATGGGCGGTGCGAAAGTGAGCGATAAGATCGCTTTGGTGCAGCGCTTCATCGAGGTGGCCGACACGGTAATCATCGGTGGTGCGATGGCGAATACGTTCCTTGCCCATAAAGGCCTGAGCATGGGGCAGAGCAAGGTTGAAAGTGACCAAAAAGAAACGCTCGATGCAATTTATGAAGCGGCTGCTAAGAAAGTCGGTGCGGATGCCGTCGATGGTTTCCTGATTCTCCCAACCGATCTTGCGGTGGCCAACGAAATCGGTGCGGAGGCGCCGCGTCGAGTGGTGCCGGTCGATAGGCTGCAGGCAGATGATATCGCGCTCGACGTCGGCGACGCCAGTATAGAGGTGATTGAAGGAGAGATTGATACGGCCGAAACGGTAATCTGGAACGGGACGCTGGGCTATGCCGAACTGCCGAACTTCGCTGTCGGTTCAGCAAAGCTCGCCGAGGTGCTTGCTATGCAGCCGGCGACGGCATCGATTATTGGTGGCGGCGATACAGCAGACTTCGTTCAGCACTGGGATCCGAGGGAAGGGGCTAGCTTTTCGCACGTCTCGACAGGAGGTGGCGCCAGTCTTGAGCTGATGGCTGGTGAAAAGCTACCTGGCGTGGAAAGTTTACTAGACTCCGCTTAAAAAGTAGAGTACACTGAAAAGTAAAGAAGCATAAGGGTTATCATTCAAGGGACGAAAAATAGGGATGGCTCCCCAGCATAAGAAACTCATTGTCGGCAATTGGAAAATGAACCTCTCGGTACACGAGGCAAGTTTATATTTGCATAAATTATCCGAGATGATTCCCGTAAGGCGCGACGTCGAGGTCGTTCTTTCGCCGACCCTACTCGCGCTGCAGCCGCTCAGCTTGCAGGTAAATCGTCGCCAGTTCAAGTTGGCGGTACAGAATTTTTACTGGCGCGATCACGGTGCTTACACGGGTGAGGTTTCGGCCACGCAGCTAAACGGCATCGCTGATTATGCGATTATCGGCCATTCGGAGCGCAGGTATAAGTTTCACGAGACCGAAAAAGACATTAGGAATAAAGTACAGGCCGCAATCCGTAATCGCATCAAGCCGATCCTTTGTGTCGGCGAAACGGCTGGAGAGCGTTCTTACGGTGAAACAAACGATATCATTCGCGACCAACTGACGAGTGGGCTTGCCAACCTGACGAGTGATGACCTTGAGACGCTTATCATCGCTTATGAACCTGTTTGGGCGATTGGGACCGGTGATAATGCCAACCCAGCTGATGTCAGGGATGCTATCAAAGTCGTCCGTAGCGAGTTAAAGCATCTGTATGGTGCGAAGGCGACCGAAGGTGTGCGCGTGCTGTACGGTGGTAGCGTCAACGCCTCGAATGCAGCCGATTATCTAGCTGTGAAGGGAGTCGATGGCTTCCTTATCGGTGGAGCGAGCCTCAGTAGCCATGATTTCACAGAAATTGTTAAGAAAGCGTATGATACTACCGTAGAGGAAAAAGCATAGGGGTGGATATGAAGGATATTGATTTTGATGAACTAGATAGGGCGGTAAGTTCCCTCATGGGTACCGTGCCAAAAGACGAGGAAAAAAGTGAAGTCCCTAGCGGTACGGCTGGTTCTCAAGATATAACGAGTGTGCCTGCTGAAAAGCCCCAAGCAAGCGCTGCGGATGATGAGAACGATACCGTAGTAGCGGTTGACCAGGAGCCTGCAACTGAACCAACTACGCCAGTTCCTGACGACTCTACGTATTCCGAAGATGAGCCGGACCAGCCTACCTCAAAGCCAGAGCAGCCAGGTGCCGCTACTCCTAGCCGCGGCCGTTTCATGGATGTGGTTCGTCCGTCCCGTGAAACAAGGAAACCGCTTTCGTCTATATCTCGGCAGGGTGTGACTCTGCAGCCCTCGTCTCCTGCGCGGCCCGTCTCTGAAACGCCGAAGAAGCCATCAGCTGAAGCGGAAACTGATTTTGCCGCCCAGGCTACGATTCCACAAGACATGGAAGACACTGCCAGTGCTGCCGCCTCAAGCCGTCCGGCGTTCGAAGCCACTCCACTTAATCAGAGTAGCGCAACCGAAGAACCCGAAGATACTAATCCACTCAGCTCACCGTTTCTTCCTGACGCGAAAGTCGAAAAGCGTCCTCTCGGTCGCCCTCTTGAGGTTGTCTCGGCCGATAATCAGAAGAGCGATC
>CBFGYC010000121.1:0-2172 GCA_965652985.1 uncultured bacterium
TGCTTGAATCCCATCTTCCACCTCCTAGGGGCGGTAAGTACGAAAAACCCGAAGAGAACATCCCTCCGGTAACGCTAATGACCGAGCAAAGCCCAGGTTGGCTTCGCTTGAAAGCAAGTATATATATTGATACTATATGTCAATATTCTCTTTAAAATGCAAATTCAGCAGCAAGCGGATTATCTGCTACAATGGACAGTAGTTAAAAAGGCTTCAGGGTGGATATCAGCAGGCAAGCATACTATCACATTCGGCACGTGTATCGGCAGATCCAGCGCATTAGAACCTGGCAGCTGCTGATTATATTGGTGTTGAGCGGATTTATCGCCGCGACGTTTCTGAGGCTAAACAACATCGGCATGGCACAGCGTCGTGAGGCGGTACTTATGGCTGACCGCGAAGGTAAAGACGAAGATATGACCAACCGGATGTATGATTTACAACGGTACACGGCCGCCCATATGAACGCCGATACTGGACAGTTTGACCTGACCGAGCAATACAAGCGCGACGTCGATACTGTCATTGCCCAAGCGACCAACGACAGCAACCCAAACGGCAATGTTCTTGCTAAGGCTGTTGCTGCTTGTGAGCCACGCTTTTCTGCTTGGTCACCGGCGTATGTACAGTGTGTTAAAGAGGAGCAAGAGAAGTTTCCACCGGCGCCTGAGATCGACGACACGCCTAATTTACCCAACCCAGCGCTCTACCGGCACAGCTTCGTAGCGCCGCTTTGGTCACCAGATTTCGCCGGGTTTTCGACACTCTTTTTCTTACTGGTAGCACTGGTAATCATCGGCCGCTGGCTCCATTTCGGCCTACTGCATTTGTTGTTAAAATCGCGCCGGAGGGGCATCGGTAGTTGACAGGGGTCGCCTGGGGCGCTACGCTTGATGTTGTAAAGCTAAATTGGAGGTATAAGACAAATGGCTTATCAGCACACTAACAGTAAAGGCGTAACATACTATCTGTACAAGAGCGAAGTGACACTCCGTGGCGGCAAGCCTCAGACGATTTTCTTCTTCGCGAAGACCGACAACAACGCAAAGGGTACTCCGACAGACCTACCAGCTGACCGTGAAGTCCGCGAAAACCCACGAAATGGTTTCCTGACCATCTCTAAGAAAAAATAAGCTTGAAAACATGACCGGTTTGATGATACAGTAGTATCAAACAAACAGGTGCCAAAATTGCCCCGGAAGGACTGGTCGCAAATCCTGTCCCAAGGGGCTTTTTTGTATCCTGATGACTACCCCATTGTGTAATTGTAAAAAAGTACTATAATACCTCTTTATGTGACGCGATGTTCGCGCCACCGTTCCACATGAGGAGTTAACAATGGGTGATAACCGAACCCCGGTGTACGAGGCCGATTTTAGCTGTGACATGTCAGGGTGCTTCGCACCAATGACGGTCACGATTGCCATCGACGACGGTGGCAGCGTGTATGTCGAACTGTACGACCAGTTGGTGCCAACCGTTTGGATGCACTCGACTGGTCCGCTGCGCTTCGCTGACGCCTGGCGCATTGCGTGGTGGGTCGCGCGGATCAAACATCTGCACGAGAAGACCTTCGACCACGCGGTACACCTGGCTCTCGGGGGTCATCTCGCTATCCACGATCTCTGCAGCGTGGCCCACGACTTCGAAAAGTACCCCGACGACTTCGTTGTCGAAATCCGGCGGCGCTCGAAGTTCTGGCCTACAGCAACAGTCCTGAAGGGTATCCTGTGGCGTCTGCCAGAGAATGTTCGGTACAGTGCTGGCATGGCAATGGTTGCACCTGGCGGGGCCGAGGAGGCTGCGGTGATTGAGCTTCTCAACGCGGCTCAGGAGGCTTCGTTGCCGAGCGCATCGCTCGTCGTGACGCCTCCACCTCGTGGCAGTAAGCTTGACGTCGTGCGGCGCCTTTTCGGTCACCGCACCTAAGGCCGCCCTCCACATGCTGGGACGCTAGACCTCGGAATCGAATCCGAGGTCTAGAATCCGCTTCATTTATGTATTAAAAAGACGTAGAAGTACTCTACGTCTTTTATCGTGCTTTGAATGGTGGGGGCGGCTGGAATTGAACCAGCGACCAACAGGTTATGAGCCCGCTGCTCTAACCGCTGAGCTACGCCCCCATCCCTGTGATTATATCGTATCTCTCTCTGTTACGCCACAAGTGATATA
>CBFGYC010000122.1:0-2148 GCA_965652985.1 uncultured bacterium
GCCTCTAGAAGGACGGACCTTCTAACTAGTGAATATGTTGTATAGTTATCATTTATAAATCTTAGCTATGCCACTATACTCAAAATCCCATTCAAACCATACAAAAAACCGGCGCAGGGCCGGTTTTTAGTCTGGTGCGGGTACAGGGACTCTAACCCTGGACCTCGTCCTTGGCAAGGACGCGCTCTAACAGCTGAGCTACACCCGCATCAGATTGGATTATAGCTAAGAACCAGCCGAAAAGCAAGCTTGGCTATCTTAAAATAGGTTGTTCATGACGCCTTGTTTGGCAGCGCCCGCAATCCCCTGCTCGTTCGCCTTCTGTTGTTCGCGCAGCTGCTCTTCCTGCTCGATTTTTTGCTCTTCCACCGCCTTCTCGCGAAGATTTTGGGCACTACTAAGATGCGCCTGCAGCTTTTGTTGCAAACCGGAAATTACATCGCTTTTCTGATTGATATCTTTTTGCAGTGCCTGTATATCCGCCTGCTCCTTGTCGATCTCCGTCTGCAAGATCCGTGCGTTTTCTTCTTCGCTTTGAGCGCTGTTCAATGTGTCTTGTGATGACATATACTATCCTCCCCTTGATTCCAATTATAGCTCTGGTGTCTTATGAATGAAGTAAAAGAGATTACACCTACAAGCAATCAAAGAAAATATCCCAGCCATGAGAGGTTGGGATATTTTCTATGGTGGCGCCACCTAGATTTGAACTAGGGACACAAGGCTCTTCAGGCCTCTGCTCTACCGGGCTGAGCTATAGCGCCATATTAAATCGTCTATACAACTTGTTTCACGCCGCAAGTACAGGCGGCCTTGCCTCTGCTCTACGCACACTCACGTTTCACGCAGTGAGCCATAGCGCCGCGACACTCACCTATTCTACACAGTAACAGTAGTTTAGGCAAGTGTTGACCACTGGATTCTACTTGTTCGCTTCGCTCATCGTGATAGCTTCAGCGATCGTCGTGCCTGTCATTTCACTTGGCAGGATAACAAGAGTTTTCTGGCTCTGGGACTCAGAAATCCTCTCGAGAGTCTGCAGGGTACGGATATTCATACCGTTTTTAACGTTTGCGATGATTTTAGCTGCATCCGCAACCGCCTGGGCAGCCTGTTTTTCGCCCTCAGCATCGATAACGACGGCACGACGCTCACGCTCGGCCTCGGCTTGGCGAGCCATGGCGCGTTTCATATCCTGCGGGAGCTCAATGTTCTGAATCTTGACGTTTTCAATATCGATTCCCCACTTTTCGGTTTCAATATCAACGATTTCTTCGATCTTTTGGCTGACACGCTCACGCTCTGAAAGTAGCTCATCTAAATCGACATTACCAGTGACATCACGAAGCGCCGCCTGCGCGAATTGGCTGGAAGCATAGATGTAATTGGCAACCTCAAGTACGGCTTTATCGGCATTCTTTACCCTGAAATACACCACCGCGTCGACATTGACCGTCACGTTATCTTTGGTTATGACCTCTTGTTTTGGCACGTCAATCGTATTGGTGCGCTGATCGATGCGGTACATCTTCTGAAAAATCGGTACGATAATCGTCAGGCCTGGCTCGCGCATACCGCTATAGCGACCAAGTGTCAGCACGACACCTCTTTCGTACTGATCGATGACCTTAATACCGCTAAGAACAAAAATCACGATAATGATAATGAGAAATATGATAAATTCCACGCTAAAAACCCTCCTGTTTCTGCTTTTAATCTAACGCATCTGCTATGAGTTCGTCAATCAGCTCCTCGTAGCTTATGCCAGCTTCTTGTAGAAGTTTCGGATACATACTGATATCGGTAAACCCTGGCATCGTATTGACCTCATTCACATAGACCGTCTCGTCTTCACTCACCAAAAAATCTACTCTTGCAAGGCCTTCGCAGCCGAGCATAAAAAACGCATGCCGCGCGGTCCTTTGAAGGTCTTCTTTAAGCGCGTCAGATATCTCAGCGTTCGTGATCACCTGAGCGTTGCTATCTGCAGAATATTTATCGTCGTAATTATAAAATTCCTCGCCTGGGACGATTTCACCAACGCCACTCACCCGGTAGGGTTCCGAAGAAGTCGCGAGCACTGCAACTTCAAACTCCCGGCCTGTAATCGCCTTTTCAATGAGCACCGTATCAGAATGTTCCAAAGCC
>CBFGYC010000123.1:0-2144 GCA_965652985.1 uncultured bacterium
CTTATTGGTAAGAGTTTATGCCATTATTCTTTTGGTAGTCTTCGGTGGAATCGTGTTGCACGCGCCTTTTAGTGTTGGTTTCGGCGTACTGTTCCCAGAAGCCGAACTCCTGATTAAATCGTGGAAAGAGATTTTGCTATGTATCGCTTCACTTCTGGCGGTGGTGATTGTCTGGAAAAAGCATGCTTGGAAAACATTTTTTCGTGACCGAATCCTGCAAGTCGCGGTTCTTTATATATTGCTTCACCTGCTCATCGCCAGCGCATTTCTGAACGGAATAACTGCAACCATAGCGGGGCTGATGATTGATTTGCGCTTCGTGGCTTTTTTTATGTTGGTGTATGTCTGTATTACGCTTACCCCAGAATATAGAAGGAGGTTCTTGCAAGTAGGTGCGATAGGGGCGGCTATCGTGGTCGGCTTTGGTATCCTGCAGTTATTCTTGCCCCCAGATATCCTTACCCATATTGGGTACGGTGAGAATACAATCCAACCATACTTAACCGTCGATAAGAACCCTGATTTCATACGTATCAACAGTACGCTTCGAGGACCGAATCCGCTTGGCGCGTACGCAGGTGTCGTGCTTGGCCTGCTGGCCGCGGCGGCGCTTCGTGGACGGATAGAATTTCGTCGGCCAAAAACAACCCTAGCTACAGGCATCTTAGCAATCTGCGGTGCTATCGTGTTGTGGGTGAGTTACTCAAGGAGTGCGGTGGCCGCCGCAGGGTTGACGGTTTTCTTGACCGCCGCTATCGCGGGCAGGCACCTTATCTCGCGCCGTTTGTGGATCATAGGATGTGTCGTGCTCTTCGCACTTGTCGGTGGAGTTATTTTGGGACGGGAACATTCGTTCATTGAAAATGTCGTACTGCACGAAAATGACGAAGGCGGTAGCCAGGTTAGCTCGAACGACGACCACGTCGCGTCGCTTCTCGACGGCAGCGAACGGATGCTCCGTCAGCCAATCGGCGCCGGAATCGGTAGCACCGGGTCGGCGTCGCTCATGAGCGACAATGCTTTGATCATTGAAAACCAGTACCTATTTATCGCACACGAGGTCGGCTGGTTTGGGCTTATTCTATTTTTAGTGTTATTCTTCTTGATTATCAGGAAGCTTTGGCGGCTTCGCCAAGACTGGTTGTGTCTCGGCGTAGTAACGAGTGGTATAGGCCTTGCTTGTATCGGAATCTTGCTCCCCGTGTGGGTTGATGATACAGTGTCAATTATCTGGTGGGGGCTTGCTGCCGTCGCCGTTGCTTCAGGAGGAGAATATGCCAGAACAATTACCAAGCAAAAGACAATTCGAAGTTCTTGAATACATAACGAAATCGTCCGAGGAAAGCGGTTTTGCTCCAAGCTACCGTGAAATTATGACCGCTCTCGACCTCAAGTCTGTTTCGACCGTGGCGACACATGTGAATGGACTAATCGCTCGTGGCTATCTGGTGAAGCGTGATAATTCGGCCCGTTCACTCCAGGTTGTTCGAAGAGAAGATGAGAAAAATCCAGCGGATACCACCGATGATAGCGTGCATATAGAATGGCTTCGCAAGGAAGTGGCGAAGCGCGAAGCGGATGAATCTCTTTCTAAAGAGGCGGCGATCCTGAAAGCTGCTCTTCAGCTACTTGACCAGACAGATGAAAAACAAGTATAATACCCTTTGTATTCCTGCGTAGCTCAGTGGTAGAGCGGATCGCTGTTAACGATTAGGTCGCTGGTTCGAGCCCAGCCGCAGGAGCCACGAAATGCCCACCCGTTTTAGGGTGGTTTTTTCGTAGACTACAAAAGCCTCGTGAAGAACTGACTGAAATATATCACATAATGAAATCTTCATTCAGAAGGTCCGTCCTTATTGACCGCTTATTGACCAATATAATCCCGGTCTTGTTAGAATGACTACTGGCGAAGTGTTCAATTATTACACATTCACTAAAGACGAAGTAGATCAGTATTTCAGAGAAAGACTTTAATTAAGGACTCACTGGCTCTAATAAATGCTGGTCATTATTTCGGACATTACCAACATCTTTGCTTACCTCGTACATATTCAAATAGCCATCTTCTGGAGTCCAGAGCATTTCTTGAATCTCCTCGTCCGAAAGAGTCTCTCGAAGCCATTTTTGCTCGTCTTCTTTATGTA
>CBFGYC010000124.1:0-2132 GCA_965652985.1 uncultured bacterium
CTACCATCAAGGTAACGATCCCACAAGAAATGAACGCCGTCGAATCACTCAATGTCGCCGCTGCAGCGACGGTTTGTCTTTATGAACAGTATCGTCAGAAAATACAGTAGTTCTATAAAGTTCTTATGCTACAATAGTCCCATATAAGTGAAGCAGGGAGTGACCACGTGGACTTAGACGACAGACAAGACGGAAATAAAGGCACAAACGAAGACACTGAACCGAAACAAAATAGCGATACTGTTTCATTCGCTCGAGGTACGGAGCCCAGCACGGACACTCATGACTTTGAAGGTATGAAGCACCAAAAGACGGAAATCAGCGCCTCGAATGCGAACCCAGACACTGAACCCGCTGAGATTGGTACGACAGAAATGGCAACAGTCGCACCTGAAGTCGAACCAAGTACTACCGCTTTTACGTCGGAGGGCCCACTGCCATCTGAGACACCATCCAACACGGCACCTGCCGAGCAAAACAGCGCAGGCTTTGACGCCCCTGTTATTGCCCCGGTCGAAGCCACTGCCTCCGTGGCAGCGCACACCGGGGATAAGAAGCATTTACTACTGGCCATTGCCGGCTCGGTCCTGCTTTTTGTTGTCATTGGGGTACTCGCATGGTGGATGCTTATGGGAAACAAAGAATCATCAAGTACCACCGAAGATATGCTTTCCGCTGCCACCGAGCAAACGAAGCTCGGAGTCGCGTTCACTGTCATTGACGGCACTGTCACGTTCTCAAGTGACATGGAATCGTGGCAACCTGCAACCACGGACAGCCAATTAAAAGAAGGTGATTCAATCAAGACCGGCGAAGATGGCCGCGCCGTTCTGGCTCTCGATGACGGTAGCGCCGTCCGCCTTGATGCGAACACAACTGTCACCCTGGAAAGCCTTTTGGCGGATGCTGTCACGATCAATCAAGTCGGAGGCTCGGTCTACTCGCGCGTGGTTCCAAGCGACCGCTCGTACGTAGTCAAGATTGACGAAACCACCTATAAAGCGCTTGGAACTGCCTTCATGACACACAAAAACACTACGAACACTGGAGTCCAGGTGTTCCAAAGCTCAGTTGAGTCAAGCGACCTAGACGAGGCAATACCTGAGGGTAAACAGCACCTTAAGCCGTTCGGCGACTATATGGGGGAAATCGCTGTCGCCGATATCGATATAGAAGCCGCTCTAGATAATAGCTTCCTGAACTGGAACCTCACCCAAGACGAAAGCGATGCCAATTTCAAACAGCGGCTCGGTATTCTTTCCGAGATAAAAGAACGAGCCGCCGCCCGCAGTGTCGAACTCGAAGCTTTAAAACAGCAAAAAGAAGCCGCCGAAAGAGCCCTTAAAGAAAAACTGGAAGCGGAGCGAATCGAAAAGGAGAAAGCGCATTCCAATAGCGGAAGGGTGACGCGCGGCACGATGGTCCTGAGCGCGTCAGGTCAGAGCAGGGGACTCAGCTGGACGTATACGGGCAAGGCAGTACATGGCTATAAGCTCGTCTATTCAACGAAAAACCCGACTCCTATCTTTGGGGCTGACGAAGCTCACTACTACAGTAACATGCACGAAACAAGCGGCCAGCTCCCAAAGAAGAGCAAACATGGCAACGAAAAGTACAATGTCCGAGTTTGTGCGTACACCGCCGGCACCGACGACGAGAAGTGCGTCGACTATTCGAACGTCGTAGTAATAGATATGTAAAACGTAGCAAAAAGACAAAAAAGACATGCCATCAATCAAGCGGTTCGTACAAAATCTTTTTCGAAACCTCAGCGAGGTCGTACGTCTCGATGACAAAGAAAAGTTCCGCGAGTCATTTTTAAAGCTGCATAACCGCGACCGGGCAAAAAGGCTTTTTAGTTATGACGAAAAAACACGGAAACAATACTATACGTATCTCTCCGCACGTGAACTCGCAAGAATCCTCGAGAGTATTCGGACGAAAGATAGGCTCCCTTATCTCTTGGAGATGTCCTCTGGCCTGGTAGCCGATATTTTAGCGGAGATGTATACCGACAACGCCGTCGACACATTGAACGCTCTGCCGGCCGCGCAGCTCACCAAGTACATGGGGCTCCTCAAGCCGACGACGGCACACAAAATCGGCGCGCTCCTTCATTACGGAGACGATAC
>CBFGYC010000125.1:0-2128 GCA_965652985.1 uncultured bacterium
GTATCGTCTCCGTAATGAAGGAGCGCGCCGATTTTGTGTGCCGTCGTCGGCTTGATGAGCCCCATGTATTTGGTGAGCTGTGCGGCTGGCAGGGCATTCAGCGTGTCGACGGCGTTGTCGGTATACATCTCCGATAAAATGTCCGCTACAAGACCGGAAGACATTTCTAAGAGATAAGGGAGCCGATCTTTCGTCCGAATACTTTCAAGTATTCTTGCGAGTTCGCGTGCGGAGAGATACGTATAATATTGTTTCCGTGTTTTCTCGTCATAACTAAAAAGCCTTTTTGCCCGGTCGCGGTTATGGAGCTTTAAAAACGACTCGCGGAACTTTTCTTTGTCCTCGAGGCGTACGACCTCACTGAGGTTTCGGAAAAGATTTTGTATGAACCGTTTGATAGATGGCATATCTTTTTGTCTTTTTGCTGTGTTTTACATATATATTACTACGACGTTTGAGTAATCAACGCACTTCTCGTCGTCGGTGCCGGCAGTGTACGCGCAAACTCGGGCGTAATACCTTTCGTTGCCATGCTTACTTATCTTTGGAAGCTGGTCGCTGGTTTCGTGTATGTTGCCGTAATAGCGAGCTTCGTCAGCTCCGAAAGTGGGAGTCGAGCTTTCCTTTGAGTAGACGAGCTTATAGCCATGCACTGCCTTGCCGGTGTACGTCCAGCTGAGTCCTCTATTTCGGTCTGACGAGCTTAAAGTCATCGTGCCGCGCGTCACCTTTCCGCTGCTGTCGTGCGCTTTCTCTTTTTCGATTCGCTCCGCTTCTATTTTTTCCTTGAGGGCTCTTTCGGCGGCTGCTTTCTGCTCTTCCAAGGCTTGCAGTTCAGCTATTCGTTCGGCTGCCCTTTCTTTTATCTGGGAAAGGATGCCGAGCCGCTGCTTGAAATTAGCATCGCTTTCGTCTTGGTTGAGATTCCAATTAAGGAAGCTGTTATCTAGGGCGGCGTCTATATCGATATCGGATACAGCGATTTCTCCTACATAATCACCGAACGGTTTGAGGTGTTGTTTGCCCTCAGGTATTGCCTCGTCAAGATCACTTGACTCAACCGAGCTCTGGAACACCTGGACTCCGGTGTTCGTAGTATTTTTGTGTGTCATGAAAGCAGTTCCAAGCGCTTTATAGGTTGTTTCATCGATCTTGACCACGTACGAGCGGTCGCTCGGAACCACGCGTGAGTAGACCGAACCTCCCGTTTGATTGATCATAACGGCGTTCGCCAAAAGGCTTTCAAGGGTGACTATCGTGTTTGCATCGAGGCGAACGGCACTGCCATCATCTAGAGCTAGGACCGCACGGCCATCTGCACCGGTTCGAATCGAGTCCCCTTCCTTCGGCTGGCTGTCTGTTGTCGCGGGTTGCCACGATTCCATGTCACTTGAAAATGTGACAGTGCCATCAATGACGGTGAACGCGACTCCAAGTTTTGTTTGCTCGGTAGCCGAGGAAAGAGTATCTTCAGCGGTACCCGATGGCTCGTTGTTTCCCATGAGCATCCACCATGCGATCACCCCGATGACAACAAAAAGAAGCACTGAACAGACAATGGCCAGTAGCAAATGCTTCTTGTTTCCGGTGTGCGCTGACATGGAGGTGGCGGCTCCGGTCGGAGCGATGACAGGGGCGTCAAAACCTGTGTTTTTTTGCTCGGCAGTTGACAGGTCGGACGATGCCTCGGGCGGTTGAGGACCTTCCTGTGTGAAGGCAGCAGTGCTCGGTTCGACCTCAGACGCGACTGTTGCCGCTTCTGTCGTACCGATCTCAGCGGGTTCAATGTCTGGGTCTACACTCAAGGTGTTGATACCTGTTGTTTGGTGCCTCATGCTTTCAAAACCCGCGTCCGCGTTAGGTTCTGCAGCTTGGGTGGATGAGATCGTATCGCTATGTTGTGTCGGTTCAGTGTTTTCGTTTGTGTCTTTATTTCCGTCTTGTCTGTCGTTTAAGTCCACGTGATAACTCCCTGCTTCACTTATATGGCACTATTGTAGCATAAGAACTTTATGGAACTACTGTATTTTTTGACGATACTGTTCGTAAAGGCAAACCGTCGCTGCGGCGGCAACATTGAGTGATTCGACGGCGTTCATTTCTTGTGGGATCGTTACCTTGATGGTAG
>CBFGYC010000126.1:0-2108 GCA_965652985.1 uncultured bacterium
GGTTCGTGCAGCTGCTCGAAGGTCACCCATGGTTTGAGCTGACGCACGTCTATGCGTCCGAGCGAAGCGAAGGGAAAACGTACACGGAAGCAGTCCAGTGGCGGATGGAGACGCCGCTACCGGGTAGTGTCGCCACGATGAAAGTGGCGACATGTGAACCGACCGATGATATGCCACGGGTCGTTTTTTCAGCGCTTGATTCTTCTATCGCGACCGATATCGAGAAAGCCTTCGCGGACGCTGGCTGCGCTGTCGTCAGTAACAGCAGCAGCCACCGCATGGCCGAGGGCGTGCCACTTGTCATACCGGAGGTAAACCCAGATCATCTCGGCATCATTCGTACGCAGTCCAGCTTCAAAAATGGTGGGTACATCGTGACGAACCCGAACTGTACGACCGTAGGGCTCACGATGGTCCTAAAGCCGCTCCTAGATGCTTTTGGCCTGAAGAGCGTATCGGTCGTATCGATGCAGGCGGCGTCAGGCGCGGGCTATCCGGGTGTGCCTTCACTTGATTTGATTGATAACGTCGTTCCATATATTCCAGGCGAAGAAGATAAAATCTATACCGAACCAAACAAACTGCTAGGCACCGTCGGCGAAAAAAGTATCGAACATAACGACATCGCGATTGATGCCACTTGTAATCGTGTCGGCGTACGCGACGGTCACCTCGAGGTGGTGTCTATAGCATTCAAAAACCCACCAAGTGACCTCGCTGAAGTCGTCGAGGCTCTACGATCATTTAGCGGTACGCCGCAGGAGCATCAGCTACCGTCGGCCCCGGATGCTCCAATCGTCTATAGCGAAGATGCGTTCCGGCCACAGCCGGCACTTGACCGCATGAATGGTGGCGGCATGGTCGTTACCGTCGGCCGCGTTAAGCAGTCGCGCCTCTTTGACGTGTCGCTCACGCTACTCGTTCATAACACGATTCGCGGGGCTGCTGGTGCGGCGATCTTGAACGCCGAGCTTTTGAAAGACAAGGGTCTTTTGTAGCTTAGATCTTAGAAAATAAATCGTTGATGCGCTGCATCGCGGCCTTGGTCGTCTCGGCGCTGGCAAAAGCGCTGACGCGTACAAACCCTTCGCCTTCAGAACCAAACCCGACGCCCGGTGTCGTGACGACCTGGGCGTCGCCCAGTAGATAGTCAAAGAAGTCCCATGAGGTCTTTCCGTCCGGAGTTTTAGCCCAGACGTAAGGGGAGTTTTCGCCACCATATACCGTGAAGCCCGCGTTTAAAAGACTCTTCCTAATTTCTAGGGCATTGGCGCGATAATACTCGATAATCTCTGCGCATTCACGCTGACCCTCACTACTTAGCACGGCGAGACCACCCGCCTGTGAAATATTTGACGGGCCGTTGAACGTGATAAGTTGCCTTCTTCGCCAACGCTCGAGTAACGAGACGCCGTCGACATGAAGCTCCTTGGAGATGGCCGTCCACGCAAGTCGCACGCCTGAGAATCCAGCCATTTTCGAAAAGCTGCCGACTTCTACGCAGCATTCCTTAGCTCCTTCGATTTCAAATATGCTTTTAGGGAGTGAGTCGTCTTTGATGAAAGCGCTATAGGCTGCGTCGAAAATAATGACCGCGTCATTTTCCCTTGCATGGTTCACCAAGGTTCGTAGCTGCTCTCGGGTCGCGACGGTTCCCGTAGGATTATTCGGACTACAAAGGTATATGAGGTCCACCGGTTCATCCGGAGGGACAGGTACGAAGTCATTCTCTTCCGTGCAAGGCATGTAGATGATCTTATTGCCGAGAATGGTGTTGCTTTCGACATACACCGGGTAAACCGGGTCTTGAACAGCTACGGTGATGCCTGATCGAAAAAGACTGGCGATGTTCGCAGTATCCGATTTCGCACCATCACTAATGACGAACTCGTCCTCAGACAAGCTTACGTCATAAGAGCCTTCATAAAACCGGCTTAGTGCCTGACGTAGATACGATTCCCCGAGCTCGTCCCCATAGCCGGTATAGGTCGTCTCGTTGCCTAATGCGTCAACGGCAGCATGGAGTGACGAAAGGATTGACGGAGCAAGCGGACGAGTGGTATTGCCAACGCCCATTTTATATATCGGCAGGTCAGGATGATTGGCGG
>CBFGYC010000127.1:0-2107 GCA_965652985.1 uncultured bacterium
TCTATAACGTCGTATTTTTCTTCGCGACGGCAAGCTTCATCGTTCTCGTTGTCGGCGCGTCGCTCCTTATCATGGATAATCTTTACCGTAACATGTCACCGCAAGAAGTCACTCTGCGCCTCGCTCAGGATGAAAACATCGCCGAAGTTGGCGGCAAAGAAACCGGCGCCTGCCAAGGTAACAACGACAATCACATAGTACAGATTAGAGATGGCATGGTCCTTCCTAGCCATGTTTATGCTGAGCGATGTGACACCTTAAGCTTCTCGATTGAAGACGACATAGACAGGATGATTATGTTTGGAACGGATGACGATCCTGCCAGCTACGGAGGCATGGACGATGTCATGGTTCGAAGTGATCGAAATAAAATAATCACGCTGAACGAAACTGGCAGCTTCAGCTACCATGACCATTCCGACCCTAGCGTCATTGGTAATTTCACCGTAGCTCCTTAATTGTATTAATGCTTGGCTGCACCCTATCGTCTACAGGGTGCAATATCTACCTATGATGCGGCGACCAACCTAATCACAAGCCATCCATTCCTTTGTGATAACTGGCGGCTTGCTAAGCGTACCGATTATGTCTATATACTATGTTTGACGTAACTTAAATTATGTTAAAATATCATTGACTTTTGTTATCTATTATGATAATATAAGCGTAATGCTTCGCAAAGAAGTTTGGTGCTAATAGAGGAATGGAGAAATAGTATGAAGAAAGCTATAGTAAGTAGCCTCGCAGTATTTGCAATTGCTACGGGCGTAGCGGCAAGCCCGCTCGTCACGAGCGCGTCAACATTTAACGAGAACATCGGCTCTATCATAAAGAGTTATGGTTCCGGAGATACGACAATCGACAAAAATGTCGGTTCGATTATCAAGACCGATGGGTCTGCTAGCAGCATTACCAGAAATGTCGGTGCTATTATCAAAATCGATGGCAAGGGCCAGGATGTGAACAAAGTCCTCAAGGACGTCGATATATCAAGGAACGTCGGTTCGATTATCAAGATCAGCAATGTTTGTGGTGCTATAAAAGACAGCACCAAGATCAACAATAACGTTGGTACAATCATTAAGATTGACGGCTTAAAGAACGATTGTGACGCTACCCCAAAGGTTCCTGAAACCCCGAAGGTCCCTGAGACCCCAAAGATTCCAAAGGTCCCTGAAACGCCAAAAACTCCCGAAACCCCAAAGGTCCCTGAAGCTCCAAAGACCCCCGAGACTAACGAAATGCCGCTAGAGCTCCCGCGAACTGGGATAGGTTCAAGTGCTCTCGTAGCAAGCATCTTCAGCGTTCTAGCTGCCGGAGCTACCTACGTCATTCGTCGCGGTTAATCAAAACAAAACTTGTCAATTCAAGATAGCCCGCATTTAGTGGGCTATTTTGATAGCTTCGATGGCCACCACATATATCTACCGACTTCAAGCGATATGCCAGGTACGATAAGTGAGCGGACGATGAGCGTATCAAGAAGTACACCGAACGCCACGATGAACGCGATTTGAGCAAGGAAAAGAATCGGGATGACGTACAATGCTGCGAAGGTCGCAGCCAACACGATACCTGCGCTCGAGATGACGCCACCCGTGACCACGAGTGCCTTCAGGACACCTTCTCTGACGCCAAGCTTGATCGTTTCCTCCCGAACGCGTGTCATCAAAAAGATATTATAATCAATGCCTAGCGCAACCAGGAATACGAAACCATAAATCACCACCGCAGGATCCGATCCTGGAAAGTGCCACACGTTATTAAATAACAGGGCTGCCACGCCAAGCGTCGCACCAAACGAGATCACCGTCGTGAGCAGCAATATGATCGGCGCCACGACAGCCCTTAGAAGAATCATCAGGACAATCGTTATCACCACTAGAATAAGTGGAATGATCACCTTCAGGTCACGGTTTGCCGCAGTGTTGGTATCGAGCTGAATAGCACTCACCCCACCTATCGCCACAGAAGGATATTCACCCTCAATCATTCCCCTTAGGCGACCAATCGTCTCGCGCGCCTCTACCGAATCGGCAGGATCAGCAAGCGTCGCTTGTAAAAGTACGTTGCCGTCGTCGACTTTCGCTTCAGCACCGATAAATGG
>CBFGYC010000128.1:0-2104 GCA_965652985.1 uncultured bacterium
TAGTGGTCCTCATGCCCCAGGGCCTCGGCCGGAAGGCGCAGTTCCCAGACATCGTTTTCACCACGCAAAAAAGCATAGTCCTCGGTATCCTGCCAGTTATTTTTCTCGCATAACAAGTAGAGGGCGGTTGCGTTTGGCGCCCACTCACGCAGCACCCAGCCGTTTTCTTCGCGGTGGAGACCGAAATAAAGATGCCCCAGCGCGAAATCTTCGAGCTTTTTATCACCCAAAATCCGTCGTTTAGCCTGCAGAACGAAAGCCTGCTGCTGCTCGAGCTTCGTCCGGTATGGTTCAAGCCATGGGTCTTTGTCGGCGACAGTCGCTATTCTCATGACACTAGTATAGCAATACTACCTATGCTTTAATTATTAATCGCTCATTTTGCGAAGATAAGACGCTCTGACCGAGTCAAAGTCAAAAGTGGAATTCGGACCGTTGTTAAGCAGCGTCACAGGTACGCCATCAGACAAATCTTCTAAACGGTCCGTAAACGCCAGCACTTCGTCGCTGATATAGTCTTTGTTAAACACGTCTGGATCGATATAGTCCGCAAAGGTCAGCGCTATCTCTGTAGGTCTGTTTACCCGGCAGGCATCGATAAACTGCTGGTCGCTAAACGTAGCAATCCGTCTCGGTAGACCCGTAACAGTCGTGTTTTCAATTGGCAGCTCAGGGTTGCAAACTCTCTCACGCATCTCTTCCCAGGTAAGCTCCTCGCTGTCCTCGGCGAACGGCCCGCTATTGCCGGCCACGCGGATAGGGTAGGAGCGAACAACGCCTATGACATTAGTCTGAAAATATTCAGGCTGCACACCGACACTGTCAGCGAATGCTGACACCGTAGCGTTCCTGCTTGTGACATATGGAAAATACCCATGATCAATACTTAGCCCGTATCCCTGGGTACCCTCAACGAGCACATCTGCGCCGCCTTCAAGCTCTTCATTGACCATCGTCACGGTATCGGTAGCATACTGCTTAAGCGGTTCATAGTCTTTAACCTGAACACAATCTTCCATGCGAAGTACCTTATGCGCCATCGCCACCGCGATACCTTCACGGCCCCTAGCTGACGTACTACCAATACGTTCACCAAGGTTGCCCTCGGCTTCTTCCTCGATATGCTTTTCGGTAATGATGTGCGCGTTACCATCAATATAGAGACGATTCTTAACAAGATACCCCGCTGCCTCGCAGCGCTCGATTTCCTCCAATAGCACATGAGGGCTAATCAGCGTCCCAGCGCCAAGAATAAGATTCGTCAGTCTATTTTGCCAAGCCGAGGGCAGCTGACGGTTCACGAACTTCTCACTAGCAACATATACCGTATGACCAGCATTCACAGCGCCGGTCCTGACTGCATTGCTGACTCCAGGAGCGAGATGTTGCACAATAGAGCCTTTTGCCTCGGAACCAAACTGCATACCAACCACGAACGTCAAGACTCCGCGCCCAAATTTTCCTTCGTGGCGCCGACGACGGATATCAGCAAGTGATTCATACTTCATATCCTAAAGTATGGATGGCGTCTCTACGGCATGCAAGCGTAAGAGTTTTGCCTATGAAAATACCGCCCCGAGTGGGGCGGTATTTCGTTTGCTTGGCACTGTACTATTTATTGTGTAGAGCGTTTAGCAGATTGCGTCGGCTCGTAGCGTAGTAGTAACCAGCTGCAGTCAGGGAACCGAGTCCAAGGCCGCCGCCAATCATCAGATCGAGACCAGTCTTTGGCAGCTCTGGTGGTGTTTCGACACACTCAGTGCTGTCCTTAGGAAGGTTCTCATCGTAAGGACATGGCTCGTAGCATTCCTCGCTGTCCTTTGGCAGGTGTTCCTTACCTGGGACTGGGCAATACTCTTCGTCTTCCTTACATTCAGGGCTGTCCTTTGGAAGGTGTTCCTTGCCAGGTAGTGGACAGTTCTCAGGCTTTTCGATCTTGATCTTCACTTCGCAAGTATCAGACTTTTCTACGGTCTGCTCGCCGTTTGGAACGTTGAAGTAAAGGGTAGTTTTCGTCGTGTAGTTACCAGGCTGAGCAAAAGTGTGCTCTACGCTCGTAGCGTTTGCTGGAGTAAACGTTTCTGATGTGCCGTCACCGAAGTCG
>CBFGYC010000129.1:0-2092 GCA_965652985.1 uncultured bacterium
TGAGTGTGCCCTGTTTAAGCACTGCCGAATCGGGGCTCACGGTGATTGTCGGGGGCATGATGACGGTAAGTGTACTCGTCTGTTGAGCAATAACGGCGACTTGTTTCGTAATGGATGCACTCTGCTTGCCGCTAGTATCGGTTGCTTGAACACTGACATCGACAAGCCCGACGCTACCTTGCGGTAGCTCGCTGGAGAAGGCTCCGCTGCTATCGGCAATAATGCTGGCTGCCGGTTGCTCGTTGCCGTTCTCGTATATTTTTACCTGGGCACCTGGGCTGGTCTTGCCTTGTACCATGATTATTCCGGCCGGAACAGAAAGCGTTACTTCACTCGGTGCCGCTGAAGATTGATGAGTGGAGATTAGGCCGAGGCATGCGCACAAAATACCGGCGACAACCCACCGGATGGCCGGCACAGCGCTGCGCCTGGCCATACGTTACTTGCCCTCTTGTTTACCAGCTAGTACTCTCACAGCCAGGAGCAGTCTGCGTCGTATCCGGTAAATGCCAGCAGCTAGAAGTGCAGTGATCACGATTGCCGGAAGCATTTGCTTGATCGGAAAAATAATAAAAGAAGTCTCGGCGGTAATGAGTTTATTTTCAGTGCCGTAAACCATGGTCAGACGCGCTGTGTAGCGTCCAAACCTAAAACCAGGGTCGTCCCAAACAGCATTCATTTTTCGCTCTGCGCCTGGAATAACGTTATTACTTTGAATTGGGGTACTGCTGACTTGCTGGCCGAAAGTGTTAAAAATGGATACCGTACCAGTTGGCTTGACGTGAACATTTCCGTCATTCTTCACGATTGTTTCGAAGACGATATTTCGAATATTCGTGACAGGAGTGTTTAAGGCGCGGAAGCTTTCAAGAGAGGTCTGCTCATTGACGTCACCCGGCACGCGAACCAGTATAACAGGCGCGACCTCTTGGCTGATAGAGGCGGCTGAATCCGGGTCGTCAGTCGGAAGAGTCCTAAAGACAACCGATCCAAAATGCCCGCCTGGGTCGGCGTTGTCGGGAACACTGATAGTGACATTAAAGTCGGCCGTTTCGCCAGGATTGACCGTTACGGGGCCAGAAGGGCTGACGGTAATCCATTTCGCCAGTGAATACGGTGTGTCGGCGTCTTCCAGCTGGATGGCACCCTCGTTGCCGCTTGGTACGAAATTTTTAGGGCTAGGCTCGATGTCGAACGATTGGCTACTTCCGTTTGTGATTCGGAAGACATTAGTTATCGATTGACCTTGGTTGATAGCCGTATCGAGCGACTGAGGGGACAGGGTAATGGAAATATTGTCGCTTTCATCCTCCTCTTGAGCTAAGAGCAGGGGGGATGCTAGAAGAGATACTAGTACTACAGACAGCACAGCCAGCGCTGCTACTTTAAGGGGTGAAGCGGCACTGCGCCGAAAGCTGATGAACACGGGGCATCTCCTGATTATTTGTTAGATACATATTATACAGCACCCTAAAGGTACTGACCTACCCCTAGTATACCCCAGCAGCTGTGTATACTATGGTGGTGTTGTAGCTACCAGCTGGTGTCGTGTTCGCGATGCCGATTTGATGGCCAACCCGAGTAGTTTGCTGGCCACTGGCGCCGCTGTCCATCACTAGCTCATTGGTCGTAGGCATGCCAGCCCAGCGGTTGGTAGGTGAGGTGAACCGAGTCGCCGTTCCGTTGGCTAGAGATGAATCTTCGGTCGTGTAGCCCCACGCTTCGATGCCGGCTGCTGAGAAAGCAGTTGGTGCGAGGTTGGTCGCGCCTGACAGAGCAGGTATTGTGTAGGCGCCATTCGTGAGGCCGCCGGTTTGTCTGAGGTTGACAGTAAAGCCGTTCGCAGCGTTGGTAGCAACCGTGAGGTTATGCGCTGAAACACCTTTTACGCTAGCGGTTACGTCGTTGCCGAAGTCGATAGCTGTCGGTGTCGTAGTGATGTTCGTCGTTGCTGTGTTGACCGCGGTTCCACTAGAAACGCCGGCGACCGTGAACGTGAGTGTCGGCTCAACTGTAAGCGAAACCAGCGCACCATCCTTGTAGACGAATGCGACGACGGTTGAGTCAACCGGACCGGTTGAACAGTCGGTGT
>CBFGYC010000130.1:0-2080 GCA_965652985.1 uncultured bacterium
AGCTACTTGGGCTATACGTTAGCGCGCATCCGCTAGATAATTACGAACGGTACTTCGAGGAGCAAACGGTCGCGCTTGCAGGCTTGTCGCCCCAAAACGACGGCTCAAAGGTAACGGTTGGTGGTATTGTCAGTGCTGTTCGTACCATCGTCACGAAGTCCGGTTCGAAAATGGCTTTCGTTCAGCTTGAAGACAAGACAGGCGAGGGTGAAGTGATCGTGTTCCCGAATCTTTTCGAGCAAGTCGGCGCCAAACTGGTGCAAGATGCCGTTGTTCGCATTTCAGGTAAGGTGAATGCCCGTGATCGTGATGGCAACCTGACGAGTGATGCAAAAATCAACGCTGAAGAAGTAGTGCTCGTCACTGACCAAGAACTTCGCGAATATGAATCCACCGGCCGAAAAATGGAAGGACCAAAAGCGAGGGCGAACGTCAGCGCGAAACGGGTGAGCGTGAAGAAATCCTACCCGGGAAAACCGAACGATACCACGAGCACCGGAGTCTTGCCCGAACTCCGGGTCGCGCCAGTAAAAGAGGAAGAGCCGGTCAAAAAGCTGTTCGTCCACATCAAAGATCCCGAAGATCATGCCGCGCTTTTAAGGCTGAAAGAAGTCTGTTCGGAATACCCCGGGGAGAGCGACATCGTATTGGTACTTGGCAAAGAAAAGAAGTCGGCACTCAGGCTTCCATTCCGCGTTGATGGCAGCGACGGTTTGATCGGGGCGCTTGTCCGCGATTTAGGTGAAGACTGCGTCGTCTTGAAATAGACGTGTTTGCTATAAAATTCAGCGTAGGGTAGACTAACATTATGTTCATGCTTTCCAAAAAGCAGGCGGGCTTTACTATCGTCGAGCTCCTAATCGTCATTGTCGTCATAGCAATTCTCGCGGCGATAAGCGTGGTGGCCTATACGGGAATTCAGGATAGAGCAGAAATCTCAAAGACAGCCGCCGCCGTCAAAGCGTATAAAGACGCCTTAACTTTGCATAAAACAGATAACGGTGTCTATCCAGCGACTGGCGCATTTTGCCTAGGTGACCAATACGGTACGTTTACTGGCGGCTCGGTCGCTGCATGCCGCTACTCTACGGCACAAATAAATGTAACGGCCGGATCATCAGGTCGCGAAGCACTGAGGCCGTATCTTGGTGGTCAGCTGCCGATGCCAAGCAAACAGTTCATAATGTCCGGCTCTACTGAATTTGTCGGTGCGCATTTCTATGGCTCTTCGTATGGATGGACGCTAGACGGGGAGCCAGTTGTAGCGATTGAGTATTACACCAAAGGCAACACGTGTCCTGTTGGGCCGGTGTATACATACGGTTCTGGAGGAACTTTTACATCCCCTTCGGTAAGCAGAAGTAGTTCGCTTACTGGTGGCTCACGTTGTTACCTTTTACTACCTAATAGCTAGGTGGAGAGTGAGTATAGTGCGATTCCTGCCGCGACTGAGACGTTAAATGATTCTTTCTGGCCTTTCATTGGGATCTCGAGAATCGTCTCGCATTTGTCTAGTAATTCAAGTTCGATGCCGTGCACCTCTTCGCCCAAAAGAAGCGCGATGTCTCCACTCGGTGTAAAATCTTTTAGCGTGATTGATCGCTTAGATTGCTCAAGGGCGACAAGCGGCAGCGTGTTTATCGATAAGAACTCTTCGAGCGTTTCGAAATAACGGAACGGAACAATTTCTTCCGTTCCGAGGGCAGTCTTATGGATCTGCTTGGTGATTTTCTCTCTCAGGTGCGGCAGACGAGGGTCACCTGGGTAGCTTGGGTGTGGGGTGTAGCCCGTAAGAACCAATTCCTTCACGCCGAACCCTTCGGCGGTACGAAAAATAGATCCAATGTTATGGGTCGATCGGATATTATGTGCGATGACTGTAATATTGACGTCGTGCGCGCTACTCTTCATCTTAGAACACTATAGCATGCAACTCGAACGGCTCGTTAGGGAATTTGACCGCTAATAGCGTCCGTTAGAAGTTACTTCTATAAACTTCTAATGCTTTTTGTTATAGTAATGACAAATGGACGAACAAAAAATTCAGCAGCAGCGCCGTGATAGTGAAGAAAATGCGACA
>CBFGYC010000131.1:0-2069 GCA_965652985.1 uncultured bacterium
AAAGCCGCCCCTGGATTTATGCTTTGTAAGAGCTCCATCAACGCCGGGTCTGCCGGTGCAGTGGTACTAGTGCCGTTGCCAGCTGTAAGATTAGTCGGTTTAAAACAGAAGTTTTCCGCATATCCGTTTTCTGCCGGAAGCGTGGTTTCATCCCCTAAACACCTCCAGTTGGCAGCGGGGGCCTACCGTGTATGGCTATATATGACTCAAAGGCTGTTTCCCACTGCTTCAAATGTGTCGTGATCGCGCTGTGGTCGGCTCTCCTGGTTATCCCATCGTAACCCACCACCGCTATAGACGCGAGAATGGCAATCACTACAGCTCTACTATGGTGAAGCCTTGTTTCATGCGCATCGTCGACATAGATAGGCTCAGTATAGCATGGCCGGAATGCGGTAGACTACCCTGCAACGGGGTCTGGGCGTACCCAATAAGCAATAAAAGTAACGAGGACAGACCTCCTAGATAAAGAAGTCCTATCGGCGAGAATTTGAGTTTTTGCTTGAGGTGGATGGGGTAGTGAATGTGCTTTTAGGAAGAAAGCATTATTCAAATCATAAAGCAAACGGGAAAGTGAATTCGCTACCTTCCCCTACAAGCTTTACTTCATTATCTTGAATTATAAACGCCTGATCATTGGTTAATAGCCGCAGGGTATAGTCACTACTCCTCATCCCATTCTCGATCGCTTCATTGTCGTTTTCGGTATAGTGGGCCTGAATTAAAAATGGCACTAGGCTCATAGCGCGAAGGTCGTCCACGTCAAACCGCCGCCATTTATCGGAGTGCCATGTGTGCATCTCTATGGTTGGGCAGGCTAGGTAGCTGCCTGCGCTTTTACCGATATAGATGAGCTGGCCGTCTTCGACTAACTTTCGCGCCAGGTCAATAAATCCAGTCCGGCGGGCATGTTTCAGCAAAAAGAAGCCGTTGCCTCCCTGTACATACACCGCTTGTTGACGCGCGAGTAATCCCTGTAATTCATCCGGAGAAACGATAGATAGATCTATCTCGGTAAGATCAAAGCCAAGCTCTTCCTGCATAATAGCTTCGTCACGTTTCGCGTAGGTATCATCCTTCACCACTTTCGAAGCCGTCGGTATATAGCCTACCTTCAAGCCTTTTTGAATTGGTAAGTACGGGAGAATTGCCTCACGAACAATTGGCTTCAGCCAGCCGGAAGATGTGAGAATGACGGTTTTCATAATCTCACTATAACAAAAAGACTCCAGAAAAAGTCTCTTGCTAATTGCGGCAACCGTCTCAGGAAGAAGACAGGCCGTCGTGCGCTAGCGCATCTTACGGCTTCTCCGCTTGGCTAGTTTTTATAGCGACCCACCCGGCTGCGTGCAAACGCTTGATTACGAGATACCAGTTTCCCTGTCGTTAGGTACTCGTAGAGCGGGCCGACAAAAAGTCCGAGACTCAAGCAGAACAAGACTTCTTCTATCGGTACACTTCCCAGCCTATGGCTTGAGAGATTCTGCGTATTCCACCAGTCCGCGCTTTCCGGCGATAAGTACAGCCAGGCAGAAAAGGCTAAAATATATACTACCGAAAACAATACCGATGAAAAGATTGAGTTTAACAATAAATCCCGCCTACTGAACAATTCTGTTATCGCCATGAGAGCGAATCCAATAATAAACAGATAGATTATATTTAACTGCAGAAAATAAACGGCGAACCCAGACAACATGGCCGGTACCGCCAGGGCAGCGAACAGAGACGGATGAATCTGCTTTCCGTTGTAGTTTTTCTTGAATACTATTTCATATATGACAGCGGCAATTCCTGCTATGAAGAAAGTAAAAAGAAACCCCTCTATACCAACAGGGATATTAAAAGCTGTTACCGGAGTCCAGTAGCTGGGTGTGGTCAGTGCATCTAATACCACGAAAGGAGTGAGTATCAGACCGACCATAATCATCTCTCTCCTGCTACGCTTACTAATCAAAAAGAACGACGACCACACTAAAAAAGTCAATGCGACAGCAAGAAAATACGCATACATACCAACAGTATACTACGTGCTTTAGCATTATAGGGTTTCGTAAGGTTTCGTAAGG
>CBFGYC010000132.1:0-2060 GCA_965652985.1 uncultured bacterium
ACGCCGATTCCGCGCAGCCTGGCGCTAACGGTGTACGGTGAGCTTGATGTCAGTATCCTAAATGAACGGCCAAAAGGAAGGAAACCGATCAAGACGAAGATCTGGTCACCAAATAGCCGGGCGCAGCTGTATGAGTTCATAGATAAGGAAATCGCCGCTGGCAGGCAGGCGTACGTCATTTGTAGTTTGATCGATGACAGTGCCGACAATGACACGAAAAGCGTGGAAGCGGAATACAAAAGGCTGCAGGGAACGGTGTTCAAGCATCGGCGCATCGGGTTGCTGCACGGTAAGTTGAAACCTGAAGAAAAGACGGCGGTCATGGCGGACTTCTCGGATGGGAAGCTCGACATCCTTGTCAGCACGACGGTTGTCGAGGTGGGTGTTGACGTACCGAATGCCACCGTTATGATCATCGAGGACGCTGATAGATTCGGTTTGGCGCAACTGCACCAGCTGCGGGGCAGGGTCGGACGTTCATCGCACCAAAGTTACTGTTTCTTGGTGATGAGTGACAGCAGCAAGCCGTCTGAGCGGCTTCGTGAGATTGAACGTTCGGATGATGGGTTTTACCTCGCTGAAGTCGATTTGAAGCTGCGTGGACCAGGTGAGATATATGGTCGGGCCCAGCACGGCGCGCTTAATCTCCAGGTCGCGACACTTGCCGATACGAAACTAATCGCCAGGGCGCAGCGCGGCGCGAAGGCCTTCGTCGATTCGGGCGAGGCGGTGGAGGCGTATCCGCTGCTCGCTACAGAAGTAAATAACTACCAGCGCCTCACGACGCTGAGTTAGGGTAGAATAGTAGTAATGAATATACGACTTATTAGCGGAGAATTTGGCGGCAGGCTGCTTGATGCGCCTCCAGGACGGCGTATGCATCCAATGGGGGAAAGGATCAGGAATGCACTGTTCAACAGCATCGGTAGCGAGATACAAGACGCCAAGGTACTCGATGCTTTCGCGGGCACTGGATCGGTCGGACTTGAAGCTCTGAGCCGCGGCGCCGAGCACGTGACATTCGTCGAACGTGACAGGCTGCTCCAAAAAATCCTGGCGGGTAATATTGCGAGGCTGGGCGTAGAGGATCGGACGAAACTTATTCGTACCTCTGTCAGTAACTGGTTGAATACGAGCGAACACGAGCAGTTCGATATAATTTTGGTTGATCCGCCGTATCACGATCCGCAGTTTTCCACAGTAGAAAAGCTGTTTGGACTTTTAAAGCCCGGTGCGCTTATGGTATTATCACATCCAGGTAAGGGTGAGGTTCTGACCAAAACCGGAGTTGTTGTGGTGGACAATCGTAGTTATGGGAATGCGGATCTCACCTTTTACCGCCGAGGAGACACGTAGGTCGTGTCTTTTTTCGTAAAAAACGACCTTGATTTCGCTTATGCTATGCTACAATAATGGAAAGAATGGATAATATGGGAGAGCTAGATGATTGACGGTGGGCCGCTTAGAACGTCGCGACCAACGGGCAGGCAAGCTGACTACCAGGATAAGCCGCCTCGTTACCAACCAGAAGAACCTCAGCGCGCAGAATCTTTACCTTCTCAGGAACAGACGAGGCGTTCTCGGAGCCATCAGCAGGCCGCTCCGGAGCCGATGGATCCTGTCGCTACGGCACCAAAAGCGCCAAAAAACCTTTCATGGGTGAAGTGGGTTATTTTTGCCGTTCTCATAGTCGCTATCGCGGTGGCTGGCTGGATGTTCTGGCCGAACAATCAAAACGTCGCGATGACCATCGATTCAGATAAGTACCAGGCGGTTTTTCTTTCCAATGGTCAGGTCTACTTTGGCCGATTGAGCGTCGTGAATAGTGATTACATGAAGCTGACGAACGTCTACTACCTTGAGCGCCAACTCACTAGTGATGGAGAGGGTACGGACGGCGAGGAAGAAGGCGAAAGCACGAATCCGACCGGCGACAACAACTTCCAGCTTCTAAAATACAGCGATGTTCTGTATGGTTCTGAAGATGAGATGGTTATTTCTCAGGATGATATTATTCGGTACGAAAACCTTCGATCGGACGGCGTCGTTGCCAAAGCGAT
>CBFGYC010000133.1:0-2053 GCA_965652985.1 uncultured bacterium
TCTTTTTGCGGCGGCGCAGAAATGCCGGCATGTCTGATTCGTCTTCCTCTTGTGGGGTATTCCAGATATCACCGGTCGGCTCTTCAGAGAAGCTTGCGGCTGGATCAGTCTGTTCAAGATCCATGTTGATCGCCTGGACGTCTGCCTCAGATAAGTTTTCTGCTGTCGGCAGGCTAGCCGATTGCATCTCTTCCGGCTCATCAAAGTATTCGCTATCAAAACCTGTCGCGATAACAGTAATAATCAGCTCGTCCTCTAGGTCTGGCTTGAGCGTCGCACCGAAGATGATATTAGCATCCGGAGAAACCGCGCTGGTAATAATTTCAGCGGCTTCTTGGATTTCACTCATGCTCATGTCATAACCACCGGTGACGTTGAAGAGTACACCTTTGGCTCCGTCGATAGAAACTTCGATCAGCGGTGATTCGATAGCTTGCTGCGCAGCTTCTGCGGCGCGGTCATCGCCACTCGCGCGGCCGATACCCATCAGAGCCGAGCCGGCGCTACTCATGATCGCCTTAACGTCAGCGAAGTCGAGGTTGATAAGACCATGCTCGGTAATAAGCTCTGAGATACCCTGGACACCCTGACGTAGCACGTCATCCGCGATCTTAAAGGTTTCAAGTAGTGGCGTGCGCCGATCTATCGTCTGGAGGAGTCGATCGTTCGGGATGGTAATAAGCGTATCTACCTTACGGCCGAGTTGCGCGATTGCCCAATCAGCGTTCTTACGACGCTTCTCGCCCTCAAAGCTAAAGGGCTTCGTAGCAACGCCGACAACCAGGATGTCAAGATCACGTGCGACTTCAGCAACAATATGACCAGCACCGCTACCGGTACCGCCGCCAGCTCCAATAGTCACGAATACCATATCCGCACCTTGAAGCGCGTCACGGATTTCATCGCGTGATTCGTTCGCGGCCGCTTCACCCACTGCGGGGTCTGCGCCCGCACCAAGGCCATTCGTCGTATTGTGGCCAAGATGAATCTTAATGTCTGCTTTTGAGTTGTGAAGTGCCTGAGCATCGGTGTTCATCGCGATAAACTGCACACCGGAAAGGCCGGCTTCTTTCATGCGGTTGACGGCACTGCCACCGGCGCCGCCGACACCGACCACCTTGATACTGGCAAAAGATTGGATCTCGCTTGGCTTTACTTCAGGCATTTTTCTGTACTCTCCCTAGCATTTCTTCTTATCTAGTATAACACTAGGAGCCGAGCGAAACGACTGCAAAAGAGTCATTTCCGAGACGACAACGTGTTACACGGTACGATTAGTACCAGTATATCACTCTCTGATCGAGAGCTACGCTTAGATTTTAAATTTGTTCAATATACTTTTCATGATACCGCCAGCGTCTTTCACAGCCTTGCTGGCCTGCACTTTGCCATGAGGTTCAGTAGCCGCATTTTCAGAGTCAAGCAACATGAGGCCGATCGCGGTTGCGAACTGCGGCTCTTCGATGTTTTCAGCGACACCCCCGTACCCTGAAGGTTTACCTACCCTTGCGGCTAGGCCAAGAGCTTCTTTGGCGTAACTATCGATACCAAGTATCTTGGCGCTACCCCCAGTAAGCACCACTCCATTCGGCAGCTTACCGGCACGTCCAGCCCTCTTCAGTTCTTTCCCGACGCATTCGAAGATTTCCTCAAGCCGAGCACCAACAATCTCATCGATGTCGTTACTTGAAAACGTATAGGTTTGCTTTTCGTATGTAATCGATGCGTCCTTGGGTTCTTTGCGACCCATGGCAACCGCGTGCGAGAGCTTTACCTTCTCGGCAATCTCTGGGTCTGTCTTAAGACCGATCGCGAGGTCGTTGGTAATATTGAGGCCGCCCATCGGAATAACGGCGACGTACTGCAAATCGCCTTCTTCGTAAATCGCCACGCTAGTAGTTGCACCGCCAATATCAACGACGGCGACACCGTTTTCGATCTGCGATTCAGAAAGCACAGCCCGTCCAGCCGCCAGGACCGCCGGCGTAATACCGCGGGGAGCGACCGACGCCATCTCTAAGGCTTTCTCGAGAGCCGTCATGTGCGGCGCCAT
>CBFGYC010000134.1:0-2027 GCA_965652985.1 uncultured bacterium
GCCCCTCCCCCTGAAGCCGGCGCTGCGCACCGTTGCCTTCGGCTAAATACCACTCCCTGACCGCTTCTTCCAGCTCGGCCTTCTCTACGTTCTGAAAACTTGCCACGATACTCATCATTTCACCATTCTTTACCGTCACCTGCGTTTTACCGTCATACGGCCAGCGCTCATACAAGAACTGATTAAGCGAGCGCGACATCGCGACTTCAAGCGGCAGCATCTCAGGTGTTTCACGCGTGGCATAGCCTACCATGATTCCTTGGTCGCCCGCCCCACCAGTATCGACGCCAGCGGCAATTTCGGGACTCTGCTCGGCAAGATGCGCTATCACTTCTACGTCGCCAGCAATCCGTTTAGTAATCGCCTCTACGTCCACGGTCTGAGCCCGAGACGTCACTTCTCCCGTCACGAAGACCTTGCCGTGGCCGCCAGCGACGTCAACCGCCACTCGTGCCATCGGATCCTCCTTTAGGTGCGCGTCTAAAATCGCATCAGAAATCTGATCACATAATTTATCCGGGTGCTTCGGGCTCACACTTTCGGCGGTACGGTATTCTGTTGACTTGTTCGCAGACATAAAAAACTCCTTTCATCTGCCCTGCAGGCTTCAGAAAAGAGCTCTATGAAAGAGACATATCTCCCCTGAAACTCAGGCTGGAATTGGCACCTTGTACATACGTATAGGTTGCCGTCTGGGTCAGCGGGCCAGTCCCTCGCCAGACTCTTGATATTAGATTGTTACTTGCCAATAATAGCGCTTTGTCTATTCTTTGCCAAGCTTCTTGCTCATAAGCGTATCGTACCCATCTGACACTTCGTCCACGCGGGCAACGCCGAGTTCCTCGAACAGCGTCCAGAGTTCATCGACAGTCGCCTGATAATCCGCGTCGTCTTCGGTCAGTTTCTCGGCCTCAATAAAGTCACCAAGCCCATCAACACCATCAAGGCAAACTTCTATGTCTCCGATATGTGTTTTTTGACGGGTTTTCGTGAGCTCGACATACAATGTGAAGCCCAGCTCCCTAATTATGGACGCAATCTCGACTGGATCTTCGATTTCGGTCTCGTGCTCGATACTGTCGAGCTGGCCAGTAACCGAACGCTTCAAAGTAAAAATATGGCGCGTCGCACCATCTTTCGTTTCACTTCTTAGACGCAACCACGGCGCAGTAGTGCTGCTCGGCACATCCGCGATTCCCCATACCGCGTCGTGTTGGGTCACCTTTTCGGATAGCTCAGCTCCTCGCTGCTGCAAGGCAAGCTTGATCGCGCCCAGGTCTTCAGTGTGTGCTTTTATTTCGATTTCTCTCATACCCTAGCCCCTTTTCTTGCCTTATTCGCCCATTCATCCGCTAAAATATTGCTCTCGTCGTCGGCGTGGCCACGCACCCAAACAAGCTTCGCCTTGCTTCCTCTGTACAGCGGACAGACTTCTTTCACGATATCAAGGTTTTTTATCTCGCCACCCTTCTTTACCCAGCCATTCTTTTCCCAGGTAAGTGACCACACGGTAATGACATTGACCCAGAATTGGCTGTCGGTATAAATCGTGCACTCCCGACCGGCCGCATGATTGATCGCCGCGATAATCGCCTTGCCTTCCATGCGGATATTCGTCGTTTCGCCCGGTTCGCTGCCGAGCGCGACAGGCTGTCCGTCTGATATGACAGCGTAGCCGCCCGGACCAGGATTCGGACTGGCGCTACCATCGGTGTAGTACGTAATCATTGTTCTAAGTATACACGAGGTTCCCGGTTAACCGTACTTCTCAGGATCAATCTCAAAAAGCGTCTTCGCGAGCTCCTCGCAGCTAAGATGATCCGTGTGTACTCCATTTTGCCGGGCAATCAAATACCCTTGTATGATTTTTTTGATCCGAATCGCGTCGTCACGCCAAAACCGACCGACATCGAAATGGTCGACGGAGTTCATCACGCGGCTCGATATCCTTATGGAGCCGAATATCGGGCCGACGGCCGCCGAAACGTTCAATACGTCTTCGATACGTATCGATATCACCTCGGCGG
>CBFGYC010000135.1:0-2016 GCA_965652985.1 uncultured bacterium
GAACTATATAAGGCAGATAACGGGCATTATCCCCCAGCAGCGTCGGGGGGTTGGTGTACGCAATTGTCTCATCCAAGCATCCCTCAGCTAAGAACGGCTTTAAGCCAGTACATGGGAAGTATACCTGAGGACCCCTTGTATAACGATACGTACCAAGATTATTTTTATAGAAATAATTCCGGCAACTCTTATGGTCTTTACGCTCAATTAGAGGGTGATGGCAACGGTAGTTACTCGACAGGAAGCTGTACTACTATAGGTAGCACCCCGCATACATACAACTACGCATATGGCCAATAGGTAGGCAGTTTTAACTAGCACTCTTTACATTTGAGTGCTAATTTTCTATACTGGTAACAGATGAGCAAACGTGATTATTATGATATTTTAGGTGTTCCCAAGGATGCGGGTGCCGATGAGATAAAAAAGGCGTATCGGAAGCTTGCCGTGAAGTATCACCCTGACAAAGAGTCGGGTGATGAGGCGAAGTTCAAGGAGCTTGGCGAGGCGTATGAGGTGCTTAAGGACTCCGACAAGCGCCAGCGCTACGACCAGTTCGGTCACGCAGGTGTTGGCGGCGGACCGGGTGGTCACGCTGGCGGACCCAATCCGTTCCAAGGCTTTGGTGGGTTTAATGCCGAGAATATCCAGTTTGATTTTGGCGGCGGTGGACTCGATGACTTATTCGGCCAGTTTTTTGGCGGCGGGGGCCAACGTCAACGCCAAAAACGTGGCCGTGACGTTGAAACGACGGTGACGCTCACCTTTGAAGAGGCGGTGTTTGGCGTCGAGAAGAAACTATCTCTTGCCATGAACGAGACGTGCAAGCACTGCAAGGGTAGCACGGTAGAACCGGGTCATAGTATGAAAACCTGTCCGGATTGTAAGGGGGCGGGACAGCAAACCAGGGCGATGCACACGATGTTCGGTCAGATCCAACAAGCTGTCGTTTGTCCGACTTGCGAAGGCGCAGGCAAGGTGCCTGAAAAGGCCTGTACGGTGTGTCGAGGCAAGGGAACGACGCGCGGCGAGGAGCGTATTACCGTTAAGGTTCCAGCTGGCATCGATAACGGCGCGACAATTCGACTTCGCGAACGCGGCGAAGCGATTACCGGTGGCCCTCGTGGTGATTTGTATGTGCGTATCCAAGTAAAGCAAAGTAAGAATTTTGATCGAAATGGCACGACGATCTTATCAGAAGAGAAGATTAGTATGATTGACGCCGCGCTTGGTACGGAAATCGAGGTGAAAACGATTGATGGTCCGGTACACATGAAGGTGCCTGCCGGTACACAGAGCAGAACGGAATTCAAGCTTTCTGGCCACGGTATTCCACAGATGGGAACGAAGAGTAGAGGCGCGCATATCGTGACGGTTATCGTAGAGACACCGACGAAGCTGAGCAAAAAGCAAAAAGAGCTTTTAGAGCAATTTGGCCAGTCAGGCAAGCGGGGAATCTTTTAACGCATTCAACAGGGGTGGATATTGACTTTTAGTAGTTTTTATGCTAATATAGTAGGGATACTATTGCTTTAAAAGAGACGATACATATGGATAACACAGATACGAGACCTGTCCTTGGCGCCTTTGAGGTTGTTCAGCTCCCTGAGTTTGGCATCGATGATATGGTCGCAAAAATAGATACCGGTGCTTATTCCGGAGCTTTGCACTGTGAAACGATCGAAGAAATTCGTGAGGATGGCAAAAAGAAATTGCTATTTACCCCGACCGAGGACCGTACGCCGCACGTTACCGCGAACTATACAAAAACGAAAGTGAGAAGTTCGAACGGTCAAGAGTCGGTGCGGTACTTGATAGAGACAAAAATAATTATTCACAGAAAAACCTACACTATAAAAATCGGTCTATCCAACCGGTCGGAGATGCGATACGATATGCTCATCGGCAGGCGTTTCATAAGGGAGAATGATATGCTGGTAGATGTGCGTATGAACCAAGAATATGATACGGATGGGATGAACGAAGTATGAAAATCGCTATTTTAAGCAACGGCCC
>CBFGYC010000136.1:0-2001 GCA_965652985.1 uncultured bacterium
AGCTACTTGGGCTATACGTTAGCGCGCATCCGCTAGATAATTACGAACGGTACTTTGAGGAGCAAACGGTCGCACTCGCAAGCTTATCGCCACAGAATGACGGCTCAAAGGTAACGGTTGGTGGTATTGTCAGCGCTGTTCGTACTATCGTCACGAAATCCGGTTCGAAAATGGCCTTCGTTCAGCTTGAAGACAAGACGGGTGAGGGTGAAGTGATCGTGTTTCCGAATCTATTCGAGCAAGTCGGCGCCAAGATGGTGCAAGATGCCGTCGTTCGCATTTCAGGTAAGGTGAATGCCCGCGATCGTGATGGTAACCTGATGAGTGACGCAAAGATAAATGCCGAAGAAGTCGTGCTCGTCACCGACCAAGAACTTCGTGAATATGAATCGACCGGCCGAAAAATGGAAGGACCAAAAGCGAGGGCGAACGTCAGCGCGAAACGGGTGAGCGTGAAGAAATCCTACCCGGGAAAACCGAACGATACCACGAGCACCGGAGTCTTGCCCGAACTCCGGGTCGCGCCAGTAAAAGAGGAAGAGCCGGTCAAAAAGCTGTTCGTCCACATCAAAGATCCCGAAGATCATGCCGCGCTTTTAAGGCTGAAAGAAGTCTGTTCGGAATACCCCGGGGAGAGCGACATCGTATTGGTACTTGGCAAAGAAAAGAAGTCGGCACTCAGGCTTCCATTCCGCGTTGATGGCAGCGACGGTTTGATCGGGGCGCTTGTCCGCGATTTAGGTGAAGACTGCGTCGTCTTGAAATAGACGTGTTTGCTATAAAATTCAGCGTAGGGTAGACTAGCATTATGTTTATGCTTTCCAAAAAGCAGGCGGGCTTTACTATCGTCGAGCTCTTAATCGTCATTGTTGTCATTGCTATTCTCGCGGCGATAAGCGTCGTGGCCTATACCGGAATTCAGGATAGAGCAGAAACCTCAAAGACGGCCGCCGCCGTCAAAGCGTATAAAGACGCCTTAACTTTGTATAAAACAGATAATGGCGTCTATCCAGCAACTGGCGCATTTTGCTTAGGTGACCAATACGGTACGTTTACTGGTGGCTCGGTCGCTGCATGCCGCTACTCCACGGCACAAATAAATGTAACGGCCGGATCGTCAAATCGCGAAGCGCTGAGGCCGTATCTTGGTGGTCAGCTGCCGATGCCAAGCAAACAGTTCATAATGTCCGGCTCTACTGAATTTGTCGGTGCGCATTTCTATGGCTCTTCGTATGGATGGACGCTAGACGGGGAGCCAGTTGTAGCGATTGAGTATTACACCAAAGGCAACACGTGTCCTGTTGGGCCGGTGTATACATACGGTTCTGGAGGAACTTTTACATCCCCTTCGGTAAGCAGAAGTAGTTCGCTTACTGGTGGCTCACGTTGTTACCTTTTACTACCTAATAGCTAGGTGGAGAGTGAGTATAGTGCGATTCCTGCCGCGACTGAGACGTTAAATGATTCTTTCTGGCCTTTCATTGGGATCTCGAGAATAGTTTCGCATTTGTCCAGCAGCTTAGGTTCAATGCCATGTACTTCTTCGCCCAAAAGAAGCGCGATGTCTCCACTCGGTGTAAAATCTTTTAGCGCGATTGATCGTTCAGATTGCTCCAGAGCGACAAGAGGCAGTGTGTTTATAGATAAGAACTCCTCGATCGTTTCAAAGTAACGGAACGGAACAATCTTTTCCGCTCCGAGGGCAGTCTTATGTATCTGCTTGGTGATTTTCTCTGATAGGTGCGGAAGGCGAGGGTCGCCTGGATAGCTTGGGTGTGGGGTATAGCCCGTAAGAATCAATTCCTTCACGCCGAACCCTTCGGCGGTGCGAAAAATAGACCCAATATTATGGGTCGATCGGATATTATGCAACAGCAGAGTGACCTCGGGCATATTGTCAGCATATCATATTTAAAATGCCTATGTTTTAGAGTACAATAAGCGGTAATGGACGAACAAAAAATTCAGCAGCAGCGCCGTGATAGTGAAGAAAATGCGACA
>CBFGYC010000137.1:0-1995 GCA_965652985.1 uncultured bacterium
AAAACGACCCACTCAGCCGATCTCCGTGACGATATTTGCGCTGGCCTGACATCTGCGAGGAAGCTCGGCCATATCCAACTTCTGCTCGAAGCCATGACGAATAACGATGTCGTCCGAAAACAAGACGTCTTTCGTTGGTTCGCATACCTCGTTCGCAGTCGTTATGCTCGGGACGCTACATGGAAATGGATGACTGGAGATTGGGATTGGATAGAAAAATCATTTGCCGGCGACAAAAGCTACGACTATTTTCCGCAGTACGCCGCGGGCGGCCTTAGCACCCGTGCGCAGCTCGAGGATTATAAAAACTTCTTCACGCCAAAGCGCTCTGTCCCCGCCCTCACCCGTGCAATCGACTTAGGAATCAAAGAAATCGAAGCCCGTGTCGCCCTCATCGAAAAAGACTCAGAAGCCGTGGCCTCAAGCCTCAAAGCTATTTAAACTATCTCGATGTACTCTGTCACCCCAGGCGGCTGACCCGTCGTCGCGACAGCGATGAGCTGCAAATTCATGCCTCGTACACGATCGTTGGTCGCGTATAGGCTTGCGGCGAATTGCATCTGCCTTAGCTTCTTTGGCGTGATCATAGCCACGCCATCGCCAGCTTTGTCGTTCTTTCGGTGCTTTACTTCCACGAAATACACCGTATCATCTTTTTGGCTGACGATATCGATCTCGCAGAACTTCGTGCGCCAGTTGCGCTCGAGAATGGTATGACCAAGTCTTTCCATATAGTTAGCGACGGCCGATTCAGCTACATCGCCAATTTCTCTCGTCGTCGATAAGCGGGTGACGTGAGGCGGGGCAGCGCCCACTTCGAGCTTGCGAGAAGTAGGGGCGGGCCGAACGGCAGGACCCGCGGGTAGCGACCTATGTGACAATTCCGAAGGAATTGGCGACGACGAGAGCGGTAACGGAAAGGCTGTGCGGTATTTTGTTAACGGTGCGAAGCTAAGGCGATGCAGCGGCGTGACGCCGTGTTTTTCGATAGCAGCGATGTGCGCTGCCGTGCCATAACCGACGTGCGCACCAAAGCCATATTCCGGGTACTTCTCGGCCTGTTCCTTCATGTAATTATCACGCGCGACTTTAGCGATAATACTGGCAGCCCCGACGCTCGGTACGAGTAAATCGGCTTTTTTCATCGTCGCCACGAATCGACCCTTCGGGGTATTCTTAAGAAGATTCACGGTGCCGTCGATGATGATTTCATGATACGCTACCCCTAGCGTGTCAATTTCCTCAAGCGCCCTTTTGCACGCTAGTTCTAGCGCCGGCGCTAGCCCTAGCGTGTCGATCTCATCAGGGTAGACCCAGCCAAGCCCCACGGCTTGCGCCTTGGCTCGGATCTCCCCGTCAAGCTCGATACGCTTTTTAAGGCTCAATTTCTTACTATCGGTGATTCCTTCGATCTCACACCCCAAAATGACCGCACCAACGACAAGCGGCCCAGCCCACGGCCCCCGTCCTACCTCATCAATTCCAAGGATCATATGCTTATGATACCAAAAACCGCCCGGCAGTGAGCAAGGCGGTTTTTATCGAGTTATCTTATTTAGCTTCTTCAGAAGCTTCTTCGTTGGACGGTTCAGCCGCAACTGGCGCTTCAGGAAGTTTGTTGACTGCTTCTCGGTCGAAGTCTTGAGCCTTAAGACGGGCGCTCTTACCGCTACGGCTACGAAGGAACGAGAGGTACTTGCGGCGTACTTTAGCACGGCGAACAATTTCTACCTTATCAACGAGTGGGCTATGCATGAGAAAGCTTTTCTCGACACCAACACCGCTACTGACCTTACGCACAGTGAAGCGAGCAGTGTGAGAATCTTTACGGTCGGTACGAATAACCGTACCTTCAAAAATCTGAATACGCTCTTTATTACCTTCACGGATCTTTTGTGAAACGCGAACGGTATCACCTGTACGTACATCAACGACAGCTGACTTTTTTTGCGCTTCATTCACCTTTTGTATTAGTTGAAAACTCATCTCTTACTC
>CBFGYC010000138.1:0-1986 GCA_965652985.1 uncultured bacterium
TCGTATCAAGGGGCAAGTCTGCTTTCCAGAAACTCTTGAAATACACGCTTACCTGGGGCGAGGTGCGCGATAACCACCGAGAAATTAGTACCAGTAGCGGATTGATTTCATACCCGACGGCCCGGGCTCCGCGCCTCGCCGCCTCCCGAAGCACGATACCGTCACCAGACCCGATATCGACAAGTGTATCCTCGGGACCAAGCGGATACAGCTCATCAAAGGCACGCGCCAGGTCGCTTCTTTTGCTCGGGACATAAGGCGCTCCAAAGAAGACGACGAACCCGAATAATAGAACGACAAGGCAAAAAATCCAGACCATTATTTACCCTGATCGAAGCGCTGGGCAATCACCGTGATGGTGTTTTTCATGTCTGACAAATCTTGTTCGATGCTACTCGCAAGTTTTTCAGCGTCCTCGAATCGACCGATCGCTTCCTCGAGTTCAAAGTCATCGCTATCGAACCACGCGAGTAGCTCGTCGAGCTTGGTCATCTTTTCATTGATACTAGGCTTTTGTTTTGACATGAGTCACCTCTGCTTTCGCGATATTATTTTTCGTCTCGATTTCTATGACGCTTCCAGCCTCAAGCACCCCACGAACCAGGGCGTAGCCACGTCTCAAGACCTTCTTGGGGTCCAGCTCGGCCAAAATTTGCCTCTTGTACTCGAGTTGGCGAAGGTATTGATCATGGCGCCCTTTGATGCTTCGAGGCACCTCCTCCATTCTTCCCGCCAATTCTCCCTTCCGCCTATCAATCTCTCGTAGGAGCTGGGTCCCTACCATTTCCATGTGTCGGTGCAGGCCTTGCATCACTTCACGCTTATCGGGGACGATCAGTTGCGCTGCGTTACTTGGAGTTGCCGCCCTGACGTCAGCTGCTAGATCGGCGAGCGTCGTATCAATCTCGTGCCCGATGCCGGTTACTGTCGGAATCCGACTTTTCGCGATTTCACGAACCAGCAATTCATCGTTAAAAACACTCAGATCATCAAGGCTTCCACCTCCTCGAACCAGCACCACTACTTCTGGCGGCACTTTCTGCATATTAAAGTGCTGCAAAGCCCGGATAATTTGATCTGGCGCCTCCCTTCCCTGCACTTGCACGTGCGCTACGGCAATATCCATCCCGCCCCAACGGTCATTAACGATTTTTATAAAATCAGCGTAACCCGCCGCCTGGGTACTGCTAATGACCGCGATGGAACGCGGCCTGTCAGGAAGTGTGCGCTTTCTCTCTGGGTTAAACAGCCCCTCGCCGGCAAGCTTCTCTTTTAATAAATCGAAGCTCTTCTTTAAATTACCTTCGCCACTCGGACGGATCGACTGCACTGTCAGACTGAATTTGCCCCAGTCGGTCAGTTTCGGAGTCGCCGTTACGACCACTTTCATGCCATCCTCAATCGCCACGCGGAGCTGCCATACAGTCATGAAGCAGCCAATACTTCCCGATTCATCCTTAAGATCGAAAAACACGTATTTGTTCTGGTTCACCTTAAAGCCAGATACTTCGCCTTCAATGGCAACACTAGAGAAAGCATAGTCGAGCGTCTGATTCGCTAGCAGGATAAAGTCGCTAACGGCGAGGAGCGGTGTTTTTGAATTTTCCATATTTCAAGATTGACCTCTGGTAAAAAAAGTATCCGAGTAGAATAGTCCCTAAAAGCAACACGACCCTCGTGAGAACGACGCCTGCGATCGCCTCGCCTTGGCTTACTCCGGCAATGGAGAGGAACCCGATCATGACGGCCTCATAGGCACCTGCTCCCCCTGGCGTGATCACCACCAAGCCGACCACGCCGGCTATACCGTACGCGATCAAGAGCGGCGCGGGATTGAAGAATATTCCCATCGCCCAAAACGTCAGCAGAAAAAGAAACACGTCACCGAGCGTAAAAACGATACCCCACAAAAACGGCTTCAGCAGAATTTTCCTATCACGCCGAAGCGCGATGAAGTCAAAATGCATATCAGTGAAGTATTTTTCA
>CBFGYC010000139.1:0-1985 GCA_965652985.1 uncultured bacterium
AGATGCCCCTCGTATTCAGGCAGCCCATGCTGTCGGGCCCAACGACGGTTGCCGTCAACTATATACCCGATATGCTTAGGAATAGATTCATCCATTAAATGGTGAGGATGTCCTTCTCTTTAGATTTCAGTGCTTCATCAATCTTGCTTTGGTACTCAGACATCAGGCCGTCGACTTCTTTCTCTGCCCGCTTGACGTCATCTTCCGACATCTCCTTGGCGTCCTTGCGGCGTTTCGCGTCTTTCAGCGCATCTTGGCGAATACCACGTAGAACGATACGGGCCTCCTCGCCTTTCTCGCCCGCTTGTTTGATAATCTGACGGCGACGTTCTTCGGTCAGCGCCGGAATCGGTACACGTACAACGCGGCCATCATCGGCCGGGTTAAAGCCGAGCGACTGGTCGTTTCTAATAGCAGCCGCGATTGCTTGGATCTGGCTCGGATCAAAAGGTGTCACCTGCAAAAGCTGTGGCTCGGGCACCGTGATATTCGCTACTTGGTTAAGCGGCATCTGCGTGCCGTATGCCTCGACCGTAATGCCGTCCAGCATATCCGGATGCGCGCGGCCAGTCCGAATTTTCTTGAGCTCGTCACCAAAGTGTTCAAGCGCCTGCTCCATTTTGCTCTTATATGTACCGCTGTCGAACATATGTAGCCTCCCCTCTAATTTATGTAGAATCTAGCTTTCGCTGACGCCAAGCTCAATGCGCTTAAACTGGCTCACACGAATATTCTCGTTGTTCATGGCGATTTGCTGCTTGATGCGCTCACCAACGGTAACGCTATCATCAAGCACGTACGCTTGCTCGGTCAGTGTCTGCTCTGCAAAGTACTTGGTGAGCTGGCCTTCGACGATTTTTTCAGCGATTTCGCTCGGCTTGCCCGTCAGCGCATCACTCGTCAGTAGTTCAGCCTTCTTTGCCTCGTACACGTCTGAAGGAATATCCTCTAATGTCGGATATATCGGATTCATGGCTGCTATCTGCATGGCCATCTGGTGTGCGAATTCACGAAATTCCGGAAGACGTGCCACGAAGTCGGTTTCGCAGTTCACTTCGACGACCACCCCGATTCGGTCAGAGTGGACATAGCTGTCGATAATACCTTCACGCGTTTCACGGTCGCCCTTTTTCTCGGCCTTAGTAAGACCTTTTTTACGCATGGCTTCGAGTGCTTTGTCAAAATCACCTTCAGCTTCGACAAGCGCTTGCTTGGCGTCAGTCAGGCCGACACCGGTTAGCTCTTTTAGTTTCTTTATATCTTCGACTGAAATCGCCATTTACGCTCCCTCCCCTTGTGGTTTTCCTGCGCCTTCCTGTACTGCGGTTGCAAAGTAGCCAAGCAGGACTTCAAGACCTTTGATCGCATCGTCGTTGCCCGGAATCACGTAATCAACGCTACGTGGATCGGCGTTCGTATCGACGATACCAATAACCGGGATACCGAGAGTGCGAGCCTCCTTCACGGCGTTCGCATCGGCTACGACATCAATGACGACAAGCGCGCCCGGACGGCCGTTCAGGTCCTTGATACCACCATATTTGTGGTTCATCTCGTCAATTTCTTCTTGGAAACGCTGTACTTCGAGCTTGTTGTAGCGCTTTTCAAGATCACCACTAGCCATACGGCGCTCAAGATCCTTGAGCTTCTTGATCTGTTGGGTAATAGTCGCGACGTTCGTGAGCATACCACCGATCCAACGCTCGGTCACGTAAGGCTGGTTGACGCTTTCAGCGGTCGCACGGACGATGTCCTTGGCCTGCTTTTTGGTACCAACGAATAGAATTTGTTTGTTGCCGGCGACTTTCGTCACGAACGGAAGTACCTTATCAAGAGCGTCCACGGTGTGCACGAGGTCAATAATGTGACTATCTTGACGCTTCGAGTGGATGTACGGCGCCATCTTCGGGTGCCAACGGCTTGTTTTATGTCCAAAGTGGACGCCAGCTTCGAACAGCTGCTTAATATCGACAGTAACTGCCATA
>CBFGYC010000140.1:0-1964 GCA_965652985.1 uncultured bacterium
TGGTAATATTGTTCGGTGCCGGTGGGTTGATTGTCGTAAGCACATCAAAGATACGTGAATCAACCTGCTTGCCTTCATGAAGAGACGGCAGTAGGCTGAGCTGATTCTGAATCGTCAGCGAGCTTTCTAAATCTTCGACTGCGAGCAACTTGGCGCTCTCGTTCTTGATTGTATTATCAGTGATTGCACCACGCGCTGTCTGCACGCCGAATACCCACAGGCCAAGAAGTACCACCAGGCCTATCACAGCTATTCCAACCAGTATCGTTATCGAGATAACGAGCGAGCGAATACGTTCGGCATCAATCAGCTCCTGCTTTACATCAGGGACAAGATTTACCTCAATCATGATCCGTTCCCCCTCTGGGCTAGCCCGACAGCCGCTGAGAACTCAGTCGCGATCGCCGCGAGTTGCTGCTGGTCGGTAGGGCTGACACGCACCTTCTGCCAAGGGTTTGCCAGATTTGTCGGAACACTCGTCTTAGCCGCTACATAGTCGCTAAATTTAGGAATGGCACTGGCGTACCCGGAAAGCAAAATGCCTCCCACAGGTGTGTTTGGGTATCGTGTTTGAAAGAACTTGATCGATTTCGTCAGTTCAGCCGCGAAACCGTCAAGCGTCGCTTCAAGAGCACGATATACCTGACCTTCAAGACGGTCAGGTGCGAGTCCGAACTTCAAGATAAACTGCCTAGCCTGGTCTTCTTGAACATTCAGGTTCTGTACGGCAGCCTTCACAAGCGATTGTAGGCCAGTTGGGATAGTGCGGACCAGCCGAGGCGCATCGGCATAAGTCATGACGAGATTGGTCGATGCTTCACCGACATCGATCAGCATCCGCCCATCGTTCACACCTTCTGGAAGCAATGCTCGTACCATTGCTATCGGATCCGGCTCAGCGGCGATGACATTCAAACCAAGACCCTCGATGAACTCAAGTCTTTCTTCGGCGTAGGAAATCGCTGTACTAGCAAGTAGTACTTCCTGTTTGGCGGGATCATGTGCTGATTGTCCAAGCAGCACCCAGTCTACCTTGGCTTCGTCTACCGCCATCGGGACGTACTGATCGATTTGGTACTTAATGGTACTTCGTAGTTCTGCCTCCGGCATCATTGGCATATCAATGACGGTCGTGAAGGTCTTTTGTGCCGGCATGCCGATAACGACATTTTTGGTCTTGATACCGCTCTGCCCGATGACAGTCAGAATCACCTCTCCGAGACGCCGCTCCGATTCTTTACTATTGGCAGTCGTCGTGTGGGCGTCGACCGCGCCGTAGCCATAATGGCTCAATGACCAGCCATTCTTGCCATCTCTCGTGAGCTGGACTACCCTTACCGCACTCGTGCCTATATCAAGAGCAAAAAAGTCGCCCACGCCTTTTAGTAGTTTCATAATGCCCTTTATTATACATAAGCTCTATAGCAACAAGCAAGCTTTTCTTGGAACACTTTTCGATTCGTTTAAAAACGCGGAGAAAGTTCTTTGGTGTAAACTGTTTGCACTCGGCTTGAACCTGAGCCGTACGCATTGGCCCACAGGTATGCATCAGCGCGTAAATTAAACGTTTCAGCCGGGGTACCGCGTTCGGCAGGCTGGCTGTCCGAGCCCGCTGTTCGCCTTAAATATACCGTGTCTGCCACGACCGGCCCGTTTATAACGAGTCGATTATTACATATGTCTGCGGTAAGGTTGACCGTTACACCCACGTCAGAGCACGTGTTCAATACCCCTGTTCCGGCGCCAGATGTGGCCAGCAGCCAGGCGTCCACCTGCGTGGCACCGCCACGGATATTTATGAGAGGAGCCCGAATAATAACCTGTGGGATGCTATAGATATTCGTATAGGAAATATCCTCATAAGCAATAGTGCCGTCTATCGTCACCGTTCCCGAAGCAACAAGCACGATTGTCTTTCCGGCACCGATCGTAGTACCAGAAAGCGTTACATTGTCTGCCCTATA
>CBFGYC010000141.1:0-1913 GCA_965652985.1 uncultured bacterium
CGGGAAGCTCGCGGCTGTAACGGCCAAGGGGATGGCGATAGTTATCGACGAAGGCCACTTTTTCATCCGAATCAACATGAGCGACCATGACGCCCTCGGGTATTTTTACGCGCCAGTGATAACCCGGGCTGCCATTCGGAAAGGTCACCTCATCAAGCTCGGGGTCAAGGAATTTCGTGGCATAATTTGCTTCTTCCGGCAGGTTGACGTCGACACTTCCTACTACCTTAATCGGGCGATCGGGAGAGTCAAGAGGTAGTTTTTTGAACTTGTCGTGGCGGTTGTTCATGTTTACTATTATAGCATAATCGGTAAGCAAAGTCAACTATACTCACTAAGACTACTTGAATATTTGCTTATAAACGAAATAATTCCATATAACGGTAAGCAGCAGTACGGCGGTACGGGCTACGACAAGCCCGAGAATATCCGTGAACATGGCTACGAAGAGTAAGGTGACCGCGTAATTAAATACGACTAACAAACCATACAGAAGAGTTTGTTTACCGAGTTCTCGCTTACCCTTTTGTTTGTTGCCGAAGGTAAGATATTTTTGCAGGACAAAGGAAACCACGAAGGCTACCCAAAAGCTACAGGCGACCGCGAGAACGGGAGAAAAGGAGAATATATGTGATAAAAACAGGAGAGAAGAGACATCTGCGACATATAGTATGCCGCCAGTGAAAACATATCGCACGGGCTGCCGGCTCCAAAGTTGTATGAGAAGTGTACGCACAGGAATGTTAAACGCCTATTGATTTAGAATCATCGACGACATATAACGGCCTGCCCTGCGCGTGGGTGTGGACGTGCGAAAGGTAGATCGCTATCACTCCCTGTGAGGTGAGAACGAGGCCGACGAGGAATGATATGAATATGCCAAGCAGGGCAGCGCCAGTGAAATTGAGGTGCATAGGGTCGTCAAGAAGGAACTGCTCGACCATGATGAACATGCCTAGACTGAACGAAGCCAAGGTGACGAAGAGTCCTATCCAGGCAAGTACAAAGAGTGGTTTGATGGATAAAGAAGTAAGGCTGTTAATCGCTAGGCCAAGGAGTTTTGCGGGGCTATACGTCGCCTTTCCGGCTATTCGTGGAGGAGCTTCGAAATAGATATAATCGCGCTTGAATCCTAGCCAATCGATAAGACCTCTGGTGATACGGTTGTGTTCGTGTAGTTTAACGAACTCTTTTTGGACGGCTTGGTCGATAAGGCGATAGTCGGTCGAGCCTGGCATCATGTGCACCTCGTTTACGCTATTAAGCAAGCGGTAAAACAGTGAGGACCCCCACTTTTTCAAGATTCCTTCTCTCTGATTAGAAGTCCGAACCCCAATTACTACTTGGGATCCCGATTTCCATTTTTTTACGAATTCAGGAATAAGCTCTGGTGGGTGTTGGCCGTCACTGTCGATGACGATAATCGCCTTCCCGTTCGCGAATTTGATACCGGCGCTTGAAGCGACTTCTTTTCCGAAATTGCGTGACAAGGACACGACTTTGACCCGATTGTCTTCTTTCGCTATTTCTGAAAGTATATCGAGCGTCTTGTCTTCACTCCCGTCGTTGACATATATGATCTCGTAGTCGCCAGCAGCGCTTATGATGTGAGGCACAAGAAGGCTTTGATGGAATAGCCGAATACCCTCCTCTTCGTTATAGGCGGGTATAACAACGGACAACTCTATCTCTTTAGCCACTCCACTTAGTATATATGAATTCTGTCAAATTAATGTATCATGTCGTCGCCTCTGAAATGACTGCAAGCAGCCGTTTCGCTCGGCTCCTAATGATATAATGAGCATTAACGTAATATGAGGTAGATATGAAGATACTTGTAGTTGCCGGTGGTCAGGGTACGAAACTATGGCCGTATTCACGGCAAGACAAGCCGAAGCAGTTCCAGCCGATTA
>CBFGYC010000142.1:0-1893 GCA_965652985.1 uncultured bacterium
TCTTCGGGTTTTTCGTACTTACCGCCCCTAGGAGGTGGAAGATGGGATTCAAGCATCCAGCATTCTGTGATTGCCCGGATTGCTTCAGGAGAAAGCAGAAGCAGCAGGAGCGAGAGCGAATGCGTGCTCTGCAGAGGCTGAAGGGTGAGCCACAGAAGTCCGGCAAGCGCAAAAGCAAAGGCGGCTTGCACGCAGGACGTCCGCATACCAGCCCGAGCGATTCGCGCATCCATGTGACTACAACGTTGCGGCACAGCAACGGCAAGCAGATTCGCAAGGACGAGCATCACTCGAGCCTCGGCGCGATTGCCCACGGCTGGGTGGCGTTCGAGGACAGCCAGGAGGATGACTCCGACTCGTAAGTGACGTTGGCGAAAGCCATAACAGACCTAGGGTATGTCTATAAACTACCCTTCTATTCTTGAATAATGTTACAGTGAAGTTATATGCCACAAAAGAAAACACCGGATTGGATAAAGAATCTTCATCTACCCCCGCGACGTGGCGTAGAGTATCCTCCAGAGATAGATGAGGAAATTCTTGAAGGACTCAAGAAACTCTCCTTTGAAGAGCTTGACCAGCTTGCTGACATAAGCGGTGTTAGAGTTTATCTAGGCGTACTTCTTCCAGCGGATGAATGGAGTCGAGATGAATATATTGAAATCTTGAGTGATATTAGTGACATGACAGAGGGGCAAGTCCAGAGAATCCGTACATATCTTAACATCAAACCCAAATAATGCCAGGAGGGGTTGGCCCACTCCTAGAGTGGTATACTAAAGCTCATGAACATCTACTTTTCTGGTATTGGCGGCGTTGCTATCGGGCCTCTATGCGAAATTTCTCTTGATGCCGGCTACGAGGCCCAAGGTTCGGATCGACAAGCAAGCCCGGTCACCAAACGACTTGAAAAGCGTGGGGTTCCTCTGTCGATCGGCGAACAAGATGGTTCTTTTTTACAGGAACGCCACGACAAAAAACCGATTGATTGGTTCATCTACACGTCTGCCCTACCCGCTAATCACCCCGAGCTAGCCCTGGCTAAGCAGCTTGGTATCAAAACTGCCAAACGCGACGAATTAATCGCGCATATCATCGCTGAAAAGAATCTAAAGCTTATTGCCGTGGCCGGCACGCATGGCAAAACGACGACGACTGGCATGCTCATATGGGTATTGAAGGAACTCGATATTCCTATCAGCTACTCCGTCGGCACAACAATTAATTTTGGCCCAAGCGGACAATACGACCCACGTAGCGAATACTTCGTATACGAATGCGACGAGTTTGACAAAAACTTCCTACACTTCAATCCGTACTTCAGCATCATCACGAGCATCGACTATGACCACCCGGAAACTTTCCCTACCGAAGCTAAGTATGTATCAGCCTTTCGCCAGTTTATTTATCAGTCGGAACAAGCGCTCCTCTGGCAGCGCGACGCAGACTTCATCAGTAGTCGCTATCCACAAGCAAGGACGCTCCTTGAAGATGAGGTTCGTCCCCTTGCTGTCGCCGGTGAGCATAATCGCCGCAATGCGAGCCTAGCTCTAAGGGCGCTTGAGCTCCTGAAACTTGGTGAAAGTACCGAAAACTTCCATATTCTTGAACATTTTCCTGGCACCGATCGCCGTTTTGAAAAAATCGCCGAGAACTTTTACAGCGATTACGGCCACCACCCCGCGGAGATTACAGCAACCCTTCAAATGGCACGTGAGCTTTCAAAACATGTAGTTTTGGTCTACCAGCCGCACCAAAATACCCGCCAACACAGGATCAAAGATGAGTATACAGACACCTTTCTGACCGCCGAAAAGGTTTATTGGCTCCCGACATATCTGTCCCGTGAGGATTCAGCCTTGGAAGTCTTGACACCTGAAGAGCTTACGGCCG
>CBFGYC010000143.1:0-1849 GCA_965652985.1 uncultured bacterium
TTGGTTGTTTTCAGCTGGCAAGGGCTGGAAATTATAATTTTCAACGTCTCCACAAACCTTCGATGGGGGATGTTGCCATGCTTCTGTCTGATTGTAGGAACGATGCGGTGATTTTTGCCGATGGTCCGCAGATAGCAGTTGAGCTGGGTTATTACGTAACAGATTGCCCGGTGTACTTTTTCAATGAAACCTACGAAATGGGCGGTGGCTTTGCCATGCTCTCCAAGAGTCCGCTACGAGTCGCGGATTCCGCCGAGCTACCTGAAGCCGACAAGATCCTGCATGTCTACTATGACGAACCAAAAAGGACCATACCGGATGCCTTTTCTTTGAAGGACACGACAGCGATCGATGCCGTGAGTGTGGCGACATATCAGACTACTAGCCAGTGATTGTAGTACACTGGATATATGGCAACTATGACACCGTATCCAGCTCCAGATTTTTCACTGAAAGACCCAGAAGGCAAAACGCATAGCCTAACCGACTGGAGAGGTAAGTGGCTGGTGCTCTATTTTTACCCAAAAGACGATACGCCCGGCTGCACGACTGAAGCCTGTGCCATGCGCGATGCGCGTGACGATCTCGCTGAACTTGGCGCAGAAGTCGTCGGTATCAGCCAGGACGAGGCGGCTTCTCATGAAAAATTCAAAGCAAAATATAATCTGAACTTCACATTGTTGAGCGATCCAGACAGAAGTGCCATCGAGGCCTACGGCGCGTGGGGCAAAAAGATGTTTGGCAAGGAAGGTATCCTACGAAAGACGTTCATTATTGATCCTGAAGGTCAGGTCGTGAAAGCATATGGCCGGGTTACGCCCCTTGGGCATGGCGAGCAAGTGACCGAGTCAGTCAAGCAGCTACAGGCGACAAGCTGAACACGCTTACCGTTGACAAACGCGCATGATAACAACATCTTATAGATAAGAGGTTATAGAAACGTTATTATGTACGCTCATCCAAAATCACCACGACCATATCTTTTCGAGCTGCCGCCCGTGACGAGGCCCGAGAACCGATTCGAAGAATGGACGTTTCAACTTACTTCCGGCAGCACCATCGATGAAGCTTTAGAGGCGGTACTGAGCCGGTATGACGCACCGGGTAGCGATCGGACGTCGTTTCTGCGTGTCAACCAGATTCTTGCTCAACATATCCCAGAGGTCGCTGCTTCATATGAACTGGAGAACTTGCCAAAAATAGGCATATGGAAAACAGCCGCGAAAGATGTGAGAAGAAGCTACCGAAGGAAGCTGACGTCTGGTGAGCTACTGGATTTTCAAGACGCCGTACAGCAGCATGATGAGGAGATGTCGGCGGTATTTTCTGCGGTCGAAAAGGTGGTCGCCTTGGAGGGGTCTACCGATCTAGAGGTTGCCCTGGAGGACAGTACTTTAGGCCAGACTGAGATTTGGGGGGAACTAGGGCACCCACTACTCGAGGCCGGAATTATAATTACAGCGAGAAAAACAGGAGGAATCTGGAACCGCACCAAGGAAGTGGAAGGGGTCTATTTTAAGGACCCAGCAACAGGAAAATCCCTACGTTTTGAAGTTGATTCTGTTGAAACGCTGCCGCCACCGGCTCCGTTTGAGTCGGCCGGGAAGTCTAGGATCAAAGCAGAGGGGCATGAGCTTGACTGTTATTTACCTGGTTTCTACGAGGGTTCGATGCCTCGTGTCGGTATTCTGCGTCCGGCGCTACCTTGCGCCGAGCAGCAAGTAGCTATACCTTTGAACGGTCTGACCAGGTAAGGTGTAGCATATGGTTAGCGCGGTCGTTTGGCCGCAATTTTTCGCGCCTCTAAAGCGAGGCTGTCGTCGACGACGGTCGGCGTGAATTCGCCGTA
>CBFGYC010000144.1:0-1834 GCA_965652985.1 uncultured bacterium
TACTTGCGTACACTAGCACCTGAAGCTAGCGCGTCTACCATTCCGCCACATCCGCTCACGCCAAAGGAGAGACTCTGTCTCTCCGCCGTCATTTCGAAGTGAATTCGAAATTGACAGGCTCCTCTCTGCTAAAGCTCGGCTTACGCCTCGTGCTTCGCAGACTTTCATATAATAGCCCAACCAAGGGAGTTCTATCAAGCGCTAGACACGTGGCACGTAGCCCGGAAGCGACGGAAACGAATCATCGCTCTGAATCATAGGCGCGAGCTGCTTGACCTCCAGGAGCTCTTTCGCCCCAGGGTTAAGTAGCTTATATGGGTCGAACGCGGCTTTGATATCTGTAAAGAGCTTCAATGTCGCATCGTCAAAAGTTCCCAGGGCAAAGCGGCCCATCAGTCTTCCTTCAGCGCCAGAGCCGACCAGCTCGCCGCTGATTTTTTGGACCATCCGGGCGTAATCATCAAGCAACTTCAGCATCTTTTGCTTGTCACCGCTCTTTTTCATATTCAGCTTTGGCAGCACGTGGTATACGTTCTGAAGATCCTGCCCATACACCGAAAGTTGCACGCCGTGTTTCTTCGCGAGTGTTTTTACCTCCGCTCTGAACACGCTGACGCCTTCAGGTGGAATATACGCTCCGCTCAGTAGCGAAGGCGAACCAAATTCGATACCATCCGGCGAAGTCGTCCACAGCAATGCGTCGCGAAGGGATACGAGCTCATCGGCAGCCAGGCCGTCACCGCTCGTGCTCCAAGCCTCGGCTGCGTTCAGCAGTTTGAGGGTTTTTTTGATACTCTTACTGCGTGCTCGCTCACTCGTATCTTCAAAGCCGATCAGGAGCACCGAAGCCACGTCAAAACCTGCCTCTTTTAAGAAATCGTAGCTCTTACCCATCATGGTCGCCTGTTCGAACACGGCCGCGTCGAAGCTCTCCACGAAAGTCGGTTTCATCTTATCGATAATGACTTCGGATACGTCCTGAGCAGTTTCTTGGTCAGGGAATGACGCCACGATGACACCCAGCCCTTGCGGCACGATGTCCACCTTTACAATCATCTCGCTAATAATACCGAGCGTGCCCTGACTACCGATGATAAGCGGCGTAAGGTCGAACGAGCCGTCTTTTCGCTTCACGGACGCGATACCAGTGTAGCCAGCATTCGTCCCGATTTCGCGCTGCACGAGCGCCTGGACGGTCTCTTGGTTGTCTTCTATCAAGGTATCGATGCTTCTATAAATCTCGCCTTCGAGCGTACCGAGGCCCTTCTTTTTGTTCAGCTCTTTTTTGCTGATACGCCCGGTCTGGATCACCTCGCCGTTCGCCAGCACAACCTCGAGCTTGTCGACCCATTCCCCGGCCGCGCCGTATTTACCCGAAAGCATGCTGCGAGAATTGTTCGCGATCGCTCCGCCCACGGTGCTGTATGGTTCGTTTGATAGCGCAGGCACTCGAACCCCCTGCACGAGCATAGCGGTATTCAAAGTCTGAGCCGTGATGCCAGGCTGTAAACGCACAAGCCGCTGCTTTGGATCGTACTCAAAAATCCGGTTCATATGAGTAGGCAGCGAGAGAATAATGCCAGTACCTAGAGCCGCGCCTGTAGCATCGCCGCCCAGCCCGCGAGTCGTAATAGGAAGCGTATGGCCACGTTCGGCAAGCTGCCACACGAATCGAGCGACCTTACGGATGTCATTCGTGTGCTTCGGATAAATCACCATTTCTGGTTTTAGCTTGAGCACGCTGCCATCTCGACTCGCACTCTCACGGACGTCGCGACTGAGCGAGACTTCACCTGAAATATGCTCCTGGAGATACGCTCCGATCTTATTCATA
>CBFGYC010000145.1:0-1827 GCA_965652985.1 uncultured bacterium
GAGCGAGACTTCACCTGAAATATGCTCCTGGAGATACGCTCCGATCTTATTCATAACCTGGTCTTCCCTTCACTTATGCCTTAATGATACCATAAGCTCTACTCCGTGGCACCCCTATCTTTTCATTGGGGTCAAAGTTTGTTATATTTAGTAGGCTACCATTTACGCGGATGTGGTGAAATTGGTATACACGTATGCCTTAGGAGCATATGCCTTCGGGCGTGAAGGTTCAAGTCCTTTCATCCGCACCAAAGATAGAGCCGACCTTTATGGTCGGTTTTGTCTTTGGCATGAGATTCTTGAGCCTTCACCCCGGGCGCGAAGGCGAAAAGCGCCAGTGGCGCTTTGAGGGCGATGTTCCGATGACGATTAATCGTCAATAGTGAACTCGCGGGGTCGCGGAACGTGACCAAGTCCTTTCATCCGCACCAAAGAAAAACGACCCTATGACGGGTCGTTTTTCTTTGGTTTATCTCTTTACCTTCGTCGCTTCACTTCGAACGATGTCGAGTTTTTGCGTTTCTTGAAGTAGTAGATTCCACCCGCTACCGCTGCTGCGAGGACGAGGAGTCCTACTACCGCGGCGATGATCGTGTTGCGAGGAACCACCCAGAACGTCTCGCTCATTTCGATAGTCTGGTTATCGGCACCGTACGTGAACGTCGCGGTTACCGTATAGCGGCCAAAGCTCGTCGTGTTTTCAAGCGGGATATTCCACTTGCGAGCACTATCTGGCAGCACTACATCGCGTGGGGTCTCGTTGTTGAAGTCGACGTCGTAGACAACTTCGTCGCCCTTTAGCACGGAAACCTTACCGAATGGGCCAGCCTGTACGTTACCTGTGTTCTCAAAACGAGTCGCAAGCACAAGGCCATCGCCGTTGATAAGGAAGGTCTTCCTTCGGCCATTTTGCTGTACCTCAAACGTCTTGAGGTCAAGCTTTTCCGGTGCGTCGCCGTTTACTGTCAGAAGTATCAGCGAAGCAACGCTGGCGCTCGTATTCACTTGTCCGCCCGTATCAGGGTCGGTCGGAGCGAACCGCACAACGCCGAAGTAACCACCTGGTTCAGCGTCGGCAGGAATCACTAGTTGCACCTCTACGGTCTTTGATTCTCCTGGTTCGAGGGCTATGTCCTCAACCGGAATCATGAACCGCTTCAGGCTGTGTGACTCGGCAAACTCGTTTTCATCGAGGATGATCGCCGGCGTGCCTTCTTCGTCACCAGCGACGAAGTCGTTTTGGATAACGCGAATACCTACTCGATTATCTGTAGGGTTGGTCACTGTGACATTGACGGTTTTAGCCTCACCTGGGTCAGCTGAAACATCAGTACGGAGTGGCGCGACCTTGAGCACGTTCGCCGCGGTCACTCCACTATCTTCGTCCGTTGTTTGCGCGAATGAACTCCCACCAACAAACGCTAGGACTACTGCTGCCGCTAGAACTGCACCAAAAGCTATTTTTAAAATCTGAAATGCGTTTACTGTTTTTAGAGTAGTTACAGACATAATATTCTCCTAGAATGTACCAACAGCGATCAAGCTAAGGTCTGTAGAGTACGTACCAGCAGGCGTATCCGTACCAACGGTAGCCCCGAAGGTCAGCTCCATGTTCTGGTTCGTCGCAGGCGCGTCGGCGGTATCAAGAAGTGGATCACCGATCACACTAGTGATACCTACTGAGTCGTCGTCATTGAAGTTTAGCTTGAAGTCTGTTGTGTCGTAGAACGGAGTTCCCCCGAAATCATATGGCTGAAGCGTACCTACTGGACTTGACGCGCCGCTTGCCGTCGTGGCAGCAGCTAGTTTCACGCCGAATTTAGCAGT
>CBFGYC010000146.1:0-1785 GCA_965652985.1 uncultured bacterium
CACTACCGGATCGCCGAGCGCCGTCATGACAAACTGAATGACTGCCTGTTGCAGCAATACAAGATCACCCATGATATATGCGAAGCGCGCGCCCGAGACTTTGCTCGCCCGTTCTTTATCGAGCCAACCCTTGGCCTCGGCGATTTCGGCGTGGTTCTTTGGCGCAAAATCAAACTTCGGTATCTCACCGACAACTTTCACTTCCACGTTTTCTTCTTCGCTCGCGCCAACCGGCACGTCGCTTGAGGCTATGTTTGGAACGGCCTTCAGAAGAGCCGTGAATTTGGCATCGACATCACTAAGGTATTTCTCACGCTCGGCCAGCTCGATCTTGATTTGCTTGCCTTCGTCAATCAAGCCTTGCTCTGGCTTGCCGCCCTTCATCTTAGAAGCGTTTTGGTTCCGCCTTTCGCGCAGCTCATCCACCTGCTGTTGCAAACTCCGACGCTCATCATCAAGCGCCAGTAAATCTTTGATACTGACATCGTACTTTTTATTTTTGGCATTCTGCTGTACAGCTTCGGCATTATCGCGGATGAATCGAATATCTAACATAAGGTCATTATAATCTATAAACTAGACAGAGAGAAGCTACCAGCCACCTCCACCTCCGCCACCTCCGCCGCCGCCAGAGGAGCCGCCACCGCTTGACCCTCCACTACTGGAGCTGGCACTCGTGGCACTGACGGCCGTAGAAAAGTTCGACATGGCCGAGCCGAACACTGCTGCGTTGAAGGCGGTGTTTCCAGAGTACCAGTTCGGACTTGAACCGGCGCTTTCATAGTAATCACCTATTCGCTTCGTCCACTCTTTTTCTTGGCCGAAAAGTACTGCGTATGGCAACACCTTCTCATATAGCTTCACCAGCTGCGCTGGGTCATTTGGGTCACTAGCGCCTATTTTTTCCGCTCCCTCGGGGCTTTGTAACATTTTGATGCGGTCCTTCTCGGCCACTTTGATGTAGAGCTTGAGCCCCTTTATATATCTCTGCAGTACCAACCCCTCGTCACTTAGTACCCACAAGGTTTTACTGATAATAAAAACGACCAACCAGGCTATGAATAGAAACGGACTCAGGGTCACGATGCTGAAAATCAGTATGATCTTGGCCGCTTTGGCGAACCATCGGCGCTTCGCCTCATCTATATGGTCAAAACCGTACTGCTTCCTCATGAGCTTAGTGAGTTTTTTGCTGTTGTCACTGAAACGCGTATAGGCAGCCGTATTGTTTTGCAGTTTTTTCAGCGCCATCCGCTCACCAGCGAACGGCTCATGTCCGAACATGTCACTCAAAATCTCTTTTTCCTCAGCCCGAAGATCAGAGATATCCTTCACGACCTTGATGTCATATTCCGCCGGCTGGAAAAACGACCTTTTCGGTTTGGTTTCAAATATCTGGATATAGTGTCGGACGGCTAGATCGATCAACTGCGCGGCGAGCGTAGCGTGATGGCCCGGTGCCACGGCGGCCGAGGCGGCGACGCTAGCGTTCTTTGGCGGCAAGTACTCTGGTATTACCGTACCGACTTCGCCTTCACGGTAACGCCACCTGTACGCTTTGATGCCGAGCCACAAAACGATAACAAAGCTAAGTATGCCGGTCACGACCAGCGAACCTATCCAAATCTCTAAAAGCCTCTCGGCGAAACTTGGCTCGTACTCCATGAAAGTTTCAGGCTGGAATCCGAGCGCCAGAGTGACTCCGTGGCGCTGTCCTACATCCTCAACGGAGAGCCTATAGACGCCTTTAGCCGTTTTATCTGCCTTACAGCTATCAGTGCTTCC
>CBFGYC010000147.1:0-1724 GCA_965652985.1 uncultured bacterium
TGATCATCGTTATTTTCTTTTTACCATCAATCGTCGCATATACCGGTGTATGCTTACCGGCTTCACGGACGACTTTTTCAATCACATTGTATTCAGACTGCACCATGATCGGCTCAAAGCCGTGGCCATAGACGATTCCCGGCACCAAGCCCTGCTTGCGCAGCGCTGCTGCCTTTTTACCCTGCTGTGTACGCAGGTCTAGGTTCAAGTTAACTTTATCTCCCATGTCTCTCCTCCTTCGGATACCTTTACGGAAATATGTTGTCTCTCTAGTATATCATTTTTAAGGGTAAGGCTACAATGAAAATGCTTGCGTTTTATATGAATATGTGTTATCATAAAATTATGAACAATCAAAATAAACAAAATCAAATAACAATCAGTAGCCGCGACACTCTTCTCGAAGACATCGCTGTCAAAACGGATGGCCAATTACAAGACTTCACGAAAGATTTTCGTCGAGGCCTGCATCTCATCAGCAAATACAGCAACTCTGTTACAGTCTTCGGCTCGGCTCGCTTTAATGAAGGCCACCCTGAATACATCAAGGCACGCGAGCTCGGTGGTCTACTTGCGAAATTCGGACACCCGGTCATAACAGGCGGAAGCAAAGGTATCATGGAGGCGGCCAATCGTGGCGCCTTTGAAAACGGTGGGGAATCTGTCGGCCTGAATATTGAGCTTCCTCACGAACAGTCCGAGAACGGCTACACGACTGATTCGATGGGCTTCAGGTATTTTGCTCCGCGCAAAGTCATGCTTGCCTACAGCTCGGGTGTTTTCGTAGTATTCCCGGGCGGGTTCGGCACGCTTGATGAGCTGTTCGAAATCATCACGCTCGTGCAGACCAGCAAAATGCCACCTGTCTCTATCGTCCTTGTCGGCACCGAATTCTGGAAGCCGCTCGATAGCTATATCCGTTACTACCTCGAACAGGAAATGAAGACTATCAGTCCCGGCGACACCGAGTTGTACTACATAACGGATGATCTCGAGGAGATTCTAGTCATCGCGAATCAAGCGCGTGAGCGATCCATCACAGAGGTATTCGAGGCCGCAAGAGACCACATAGGCGCCACTCCTTCAGCCTGATAACAGCACCATGTCTCGTGTCGATCTCCGTCGGAAACGACGAATATACGAATATATTCAGAAGAGCTTCTTGGGCGCAGGTAGATTCGCGAACACCGCAGCGATAATCGTCAATGCACCACCAAGTAAAACGTGCACGCCAAGAGTCTCGCCTAGCAGCCCAAGCGCGAACAAGGGGCCAAAGAATAATTCACTCGATACCAGTATGCTGCCGGTGTTAAGATTCGTGTACTTAAATCCGACCAGGAATAGGTAGCTGATCATCAACATGCTTACTCCGAATATAATTGCGACGAGCCAATCGAACCCAGATAGCGATACAACGAGTGGCTTGTTAATAGAAATCAGAACGAGTGCAGCGAGCATCGCACCAGCCGCCGTTTGAGCGACGAGTAGGCTCATACGGTCGGTCGAACCACTCAATCTCTTTTGGAAGCTAGAAGCAATCCCCTGCACCACACCGGATAGCAGACCATACAAGAATCCAATCCCAAGAGCCGCTTCTTGGAACGGGTTCGCGAAAGCGAAGATTGCCAGTAGTACCAGTACCAGTGCTATTTGCTTATAAATATGAATACGCTCACCAAAAAATACCCTGCCTAGCACGAAGGACGAAACGAGAGTCGCGATAT
>CBFGYC010000148.1:0-1719 GCA_965652985.1 uncultured bacterium
GCAGTTTGTTTATCAAAAAGGGGAGTGGTATTCTAGGGGCATGAAGAAAGGCACAAGCGGCTTCACCATAGTAGAGCTTCTTATCGTTATCGTGGTTATCGCGATTTTGGCAGCTATCAGTGTCGTTGCTTATGACGGGATTCAAAATCGGGCGAACGATACGGCAGTGCAAACCGATATTCGTAATTTTGCTAACAAAGTTATGGAGTTTAATGCAATTAACGGACGAAATCCGGCCGGTTCTGGTTCGCAAACAGCGGTTGAAGGGATTCCGAGCTTTAAGCTTGCTCGCGACTCATATGCAACAAATGTCCATAATTTTTACTATTGTGAGGCTGCGGGTAAATTTGCCGTAGGGGCAGTGAGTAAGTCCGGAAATAGATATTATTATTCCTCCGATCAGGGGCTTGGGACTTATAGTGGATCTTGGGGAGGGGGCTCGACGAATTGCCCAGGAATGGGAATCGCATCCGGCTATACCTTCACGTATACCTACTACCTGAACAACGGTACTTGGGCCTCTTGGTCGATGTAGATCTCAGTTATCAGGTTATAATCAAAGTATGAATCTTGCTTCGCCTCTTAGTCGTGTCAAGGGTGTCGGGGATAAAACTGCCGAGCAATTCGCTCAGGCGGGTCTTTTTTCCGTGTACGACCTGATTACCTTTTTGCCTCGTAGGCACGAAGATTTTTCCGAAGTAGTGAATATCGCCGACATACGTCCTGGCAAGATGACGATTAAGGCGCGCTGCGAAAAAATAAGTACCCGGCCGGTTCGCCGAGGCCTCAGGATAACTACCGCCACGCTGGCAGATGATAGCGGTAAGCTACAGGCGATTTGGTTTAACCAGCCATATCGCACCACACAGCTCGCTAAGACTGATGAGGAGTTTTATTTCTCGGGTGAGTTTGAATTTAGCTATAATCGCTATCAGTTAACCAACCCCAGTGCTGAAAAAGTGAGTGATATGCCGGTACAAACCGACAGATTGCTTCCATTATATCGTAGCATAAAAGGTTTGAAAAGTCAAGTAGTGCGCAAAACCCTGGCGGAGCTTCGTCCACTTATTACGATGCTACCCGAGACGCTGCCGGAGGCTACGATACGAGCCGAGAAACTCGTCTCTCGTGCCGATGCGCTGCTTGGTATGCACTTTCCTAAAAACACCGAAGATATCGAGCGGGCAAGGGAGCGGTTGGCCTACGAGGAGCTGTTTCAGCTACTGCTGGCGAGCCAGCTGAATAAGCAGGAAAACGCCAAACTCACTGGTTGGAGCATTCCGTTCGAGCAGCCAGTCGTGGCGGGATTTGTCAAAAAACTACCTTTCGATCTTACTGGTGCGCAGCGGCGAGCAGCGTGGGAGATCTTACAAGATTTTGAATCACAGACGCCGATGAACCGATTACTGCAGGGCGATGTCGGTTCCGGTAAGACGGTCGTAGCGGGCCTAGCCGCCAGGCAGGCGGCATCACACGGGCTCCAGACGGCGGTCATGGCACCGACCGAAATTCTTGCCACGCAGCACGCTGAGACACTCAGGAACTTGCTTGAGCCATTCGGTGTCAACGTCGCACTCCTCACGGGAGGCGTCAAAGGCAAGGCTAGACAGATACTGTACGAGAATATACAAAACGGTAGCGTGGACGTGGCGGTCGGTACGCACGCGCTTATCCAGGAGAAGGTCAAGTTCCATCGGCTTGGATTCGTCGTCGTGGACG
>CBFGYC010000149.1:0-1707 GCA_965652985.1 uncultured bacterium
AAAAAACCGAGACAACACTCTCGGCGGGTGGTAACTCTCTCTGATTTCCTCCGGGATGGCCGGGGAGCGGTGAAGCTCCTCGGCCATCCTCGTGTCAGCTAGTACTCGAACGGGAACTCAACCTCCCATTCCCAGCTGATCAGCTGTGCGGTATGCCCGGTGTATTCGACATACACAGGCAGACCGCCTGGGTTGTTCTCGGTCTCATCCGTCTCGAAGCCCGTCGGCGCCCCTCCATCGGGATCGATGGAGTACCAGGCGCCGATGTAGTCGACGCTGACTGACGGGACGGTTTCGCCGCCGGGCCAGAGCTCGAGGCAGTCGACCGTGATCCAGTACACGTCACCCGGGCTCAGCCGGTCGTCGGTGAGCTTGGCACCGCGGAGGGTGGCCACAGCCGTCCCATCGCCATTGTCGACGATATCCGTGCCGAAGGTGTAGTCGTGCTCGACGAAGTCGATGGTACAGCTACTCCAGTCGTTCCACGGGTCGAAACCCGAGAAGCCGATCTGGACGTCGAAATGCGACCCCGCACACTCGTAGGCCTCGATCTGCTCCTCCGTAATCTCGAACTCGACGCGCACTTGGTAGCGATCGCCGCTGGTGCGCTGCTTGAGATCAGGATTGATCGGAGCGAAGTCGCCGCAGCTCGACGAGTTCGGTTCGAAGTAGAACTCCTCCTCCCCTGCCTGCGCGGCGGGCGCGAGCAGCATCGCGAAGATGACTGCGACGACGATCGAACGAATGAGATTCGCTTGACGCTTCATGTTTCCCCCTTTAGGGTTTGGCCCAGGGATGTACCCAGGGCCTCGTGCAACAGAGAGTGTTACATCTATAATTATACCATACTAACTATATAAAGTAAACTAACACAACATAGTTATCACTACTATGCAAAAACGTTTTGCTTATGGAGTTAAGCCTGTGACGCTATCAAGCATCAGTCGTATGGCCTTATCCTCGCCGCGACCCATATCTACCTGTATTCCGACGGCATCCGGGGCAGTCCGGGCGAGAATAACGCCATGGCCGCTTCTACTCACCGTCTTGGAGTGCTTCATAGCCACCTTGTACACTTCACTTCCCTCGCAGGCCGTGCCCTCTACGGTATAACCGCCGATGCTGAATTCTCTCGTTTTGGCAGTTGGACAGCCAACCCCATCAAAATAAGTATAAATCGCTAAAACATCACCGCTGCCCGGGTTCTCTTCTGATTTTGGGTTCACACTTACCCAATCACCAGTCTCCGATGAAGCCGTTTGCTTTATCCGCCAACCGTTAGGGTATTTGAAGCTATAGCCGTAGGTCTTATTCTCAAACGTCACCCACCCTTTATATGTATCACTGATGTCCTCCATAGTTTCCTCGGTTACCTCTTCCTCAGGCTCTTCGTCTGTAGCCTGGTTCGTGCCGGTGCTGATAGTACTACTAAGGTCAGTTACCGCGCTTTGCTTGCCCATGATATATGCGACCGGAACGAGTACTGCAAGCAGGACTACCGCAGCGATTAGGCTAATTACGAGCCAGTTACGTGTCTTAGCTTGAGGTGCTGGTGGCGTCTCATCTAGTGGAACAGGCGCGGGCTGTTCAGGGGCAACAACCGGCTGGTTTTCTGGTAGATTGTTTTGATTATCCATATATTTATAGTAGCACCAACGGCTATGGTTTTATAAATGTAAACGGCTAGCTGCTAGTTGACAAATTAAG
>CBFGYC010000150.1:0-1656 GCA_965652985.1 uncultured bacterium
CATATCACCCTACTACATCCCTCGTCTCTCCAAACTAGTCCGCCCGAAGAGATGGCAGTAAAAATCCAAGAGCTGGCCGCCCGTTACCTTCCGCTCACACTGACCCTAGAGATTATCGCCAGCTTTGCCAGTGAAGTGCTCTATATTTCCATCGCTTCACACGAGCTAAGGGCGCTCCAAGCCGAACTCGTCACGCTTCTGCCTACTGATAAACAAGAAGTATATCATCAGCGCGACTACCAGCCCCACGTCACGCTTCTTCAGACCCGCGCACCGCATACGCTCAACATTGAGGAGATGAGGGAACGTGTCAGCCAAGAGGTTCCTCTCCCTTACGAATATACAACCGGTACGATTTCATGTTTCACGAGGATACGCCCAAGAGAATACGCTCGCACAGATATACGCTAAATTTCGATCGCTTCTTCGTCCCGAAGTGGAACCACCCGCACCTTTTCGTCAAAACGAGCGACAGTCTGCTCGAAAAAGTCAGGATCGGCCGTGAAAAAATCGTAATGCACCGGAATAGCCGTCTGTATTCCTATCGACTCAATAAAATCGTACGCGTCATGCGGGCTGACATCAGGGCCGGCAATCGGAACCGCGGCCGCCCCTACTGCCACACCGCTCGTACTCACTCCATCGCCCGGGTGAAAGAACCTATCGTCAATGATAAATCCGGTATTCTGCGGCCCCTCCGAACCGTCGACCATCAGGCAATGCGGCAAATCGTGAGCACGTACCGTGAAACCGCCAAGCTCCACCTTCTCACCATGTTCGATACTCCCGGCACTGATTTCGCCTAGGGTTTCTTTGGTAGCTTTGTTAGTAATGATTTTTACGCCAGCTTGGGCGAAATCGGCGAGTAAGCCGATGTCTGCATGATCCGCGTGCTCATGCGTTACCAGCACGCCATCAAGCGGCAAGAAGTGAGCGGCCTGATACTTCTCAGCCACAAAGTCTCCCGGGTCAACCAGTATTCGCCCTTCGCCTTTTTCAAGCAGTAAACAGCTCTGCGGGTACTTCGTAATTTTCATGGTTCCCTCCCTCAAGCGAATTATCTATAATTCAATTATAGCAAAGGTAGGATTAGCGTGCGGCGAGCCAGGTATCTGCGCCTACGACACATCAAATCTTAGACAAAAGCGCATTCGCGATAATTTTGTCAAACTTGCGGATATCAACATTTTTTCTTAGTTTGATTTTAATATGACCCGCCCGGGTCCAGAGCTCGACTTCGGCATTGATGTCAATCTTGCCGCCATTTTCGCTAGACCACATTACAATCGAAGAATACGGCAGCGAGTAAATCTCAACCTTTTTGCCAGTCAGGCCTTGAGAATCTCTTACGATAAGACGCTTGTTAGTGAAAATAGCGCTGTCACGAAGAGTTTTATACGCTGCTATAGGCTTCTCGCCAGAGACAAGAAGGTCAGTAACGTCGTCGGGTATTGGGCACTCGTTCAAAAGAGTCCATGATGCTATATTGTTCATCTCTGCCACGCTTTACCTCCTAGTTTTTATTATTCTAGCACTTTTTACTAATTCGTCCGCCCCGCCACCCTTTGACATTTCGCCCAAAAACAGATACAATAGTTCGGTATGAAAAGCAGTATTCACCCACAAAACTACCGGCCTGTCGTATTTAGCGACGAT
>CBFGYC010000151.1:0-1654 GCA_965652985.1 uncultured bacterium
AACCGATACACTGTCGGCGTATTGCCAAGACGCGCCACCGTTGCATCGATTTGCTCAAAGCTCCATTTTTTGCAAAGCTCATAAATCTGTGTGTAGAGCGCTGTTTTAGGAGAAAAACTTTGCTGCGCCAGCTCATCGATTTCAATCTTGGCTGCTTCATCTTCTTTATACGCCCGGCTGCCCTCGGCGTACATTTTGCTCATGAAGCCGTTGCGCTCACTCTCAGTAATCGCCTCTATCCGTGCGATGTCACCATCGGCATACTTTAAAAGACTGTACATGCTTTTGCCGACATGCAAACCAACATCGCCGTGGTAGCTCACCCGGTAAACATGCGCACTCGTGCGCTCAAGGAGGTTGGCGATAGTGTCACCCAGCACCGCGTTAAATGCATGACCGATGTGCATGGCTTTGAACGGGTTTGGGTTATTGGTTTCGATAACAACCGCCTGTTCCGTGTGCATAGCCGGCGCTTCTTGGTTCGCTTGATCCATTAGAGCTACGTCACTTAGCCGAATATTGATGAAACCCGGGCCGGCAACGGTGACCTCGGCGAACTCACCTGTTTCTCGTAGCTTTTCCGCGATCTGTTCAGCGATTTCCCGCGGGTTTTTACCAAGCGGCCCCGCAAGCTGTAACGCGACATTCGTCGCATAGTCGCCAAATTGTTCATCAGGGCGCGACAAGACGACCGATACGTCGGTACCGAACAAATTTTTTATGATTTCTGAAATCGTCTTGTCCATCAGCTACTAATTATACCATCTCCATAATCTGTTACGACAGAGACGTTGTGGGCTCATGAAAAGCCATGCTACTATAAGCACTATGAACGAAAACCCATCTCCTGACCCAAACCAACAAAACGATAACCAACCGCTACCACCGCAACCAGCACCCCAGGCACCGCAGAGCCCACCAGTCCCGCCAGTCACTGCTGTGCCTACAAACGAGACCAGCCAGAACACCGTGGTCGAACCCCCGATTCAGCAGAATCCTTTTGATGTATCGCAACCTATCGCTCCAGCCGAAGCAGACCGCGGCATGTTTGATCGACGAATCGGTAGGTTAGGTTACTTCCTCGGCTTCGTCTATCTCTTCGTGCCAACCATCATTCTGTTTCTGTTGGTTTTTATCCTCATTCCACTTACGAACGGCAGGGGCTTCGGTGAAGAGAGCCTTGCGACTACCATCTTGAATACTGGCCTGTTTCTTTTTGGCATGGCGTATATTATCCTGCTAATCCCGGTCACTATTTCTCTGTATGTCCGCCGCCTACATGACCTGAATAAATCCTGGGTATGGCTACTCCTCATGCTGGTGCCTCTTGCCGACCTCTTTTTTGGCTTCTATCTGCTCCTCGCGCCGGGCGACAAGCAAGCGAACCAGTACGGCGAGCCCGTGACATCGCTTGGTTTTCTTACCGTACTCGGTTTCAAAAAGCCTTAGGCTGACCATTGCATACAGCCGGCACCGCCCGCTTAAGCCAGCCCATGTATAATGGCCTTATGATCAGAAGCAAAAGCGGATTCACTATTGTTGAGCTTCTTATCGTGATTGTCGTCATCGCTATCTTAGCGGCGATTTCGGTCGTGGCGTATACCGGCATCCAGAACCGTGCCTACAACACAAAGGTCATCGCCGGTAGTGATCA
>CBFGYC010000152.1:0-1653 GCA_965652985.1 uncultured bacterium
AGTTCTCATAGAGAACTGAACCCCGGAGGGGTTCGTGAAGCGAGCAAAGGAAGCGAAAGCTTGCTTTCGACCCTTTGTGAGCGGAAATAGGGAGCAAGGCGACCGCCTTCCCTGTGGGCGAGAGGCGGCTTCGACTGGCGATGCAAATTCTTATTAACTATGTGATTTGAATCACATCCAAAGAGCTGGGGTGCGTATTATAATTTACGCTGACAGCATTTATAAGCAGCCTACGATGGAAGAAATAGTACCCCTAGTAATCCGAATAACTCATCTGATAAATATCTTCTGTTTGGTGGTGCTTATACGCAGTGGGGTCCAAATATTATTCGACCATCCAAAGCTATACTGGACTGACCATACCACCGACGACAACCACTGGCTGAGGTTCGGTAAGAAAACCATGCCAAAAGACAAGCTTTGGACTGCGCTTGACGAGGCCGAGGATCCGGGCCAAATCGGCATACCGAGCGGTAGCCATAATTTAGGATCAGGCCGAAACTGGCACTTCGCCGCCGGGTTACTATGGGTGCTTACAGGACTTATCTACGGGGGCTACCTGTTCGCTACCGATCAATGGCAACGACTTATCCCGACCGACCTAGGGGTGTTCTCCCGGGCAATCGATGCGGTTGTCAGCTACTTAACTTTGAATACCCCTACGGCTCAGGATATTCCCGGCCACTATAACGCCCTGCAACAGCTAACCTACGGCTCGGTCATACTTATTTTGGCGCCACTTATGATTCTAACGGGCGTCGCTATGTCGCCGGCACTGGTGGCAAGATTTCCTGGATTCTTAAAAATCTTCGGTGGTCGCCGACAGGTAGCGCGTAGCCTGCATTTTATCGGCATGGTTGGTTTTTCTCTCTTCGTTCTTGGGCACATCACCATGGCGCTAGGGCTACACTTCTACGACAGCATCAAGCACATCACGCTCGGGCGAAGTGACGTGGACTTCGCGCTGGCTTTGACATTGTTCCTGTCGGCACTCATTTTCATAGTGGTATTTAATATCTGGGTCAATTTCTTTACGCTCAGAAACCAAGCTGGCGTCCGTTCGATACTGACTAAGTTTTATACGCCAGTCGTACGACTGCTATTTGGATGGATGAAGTCTAAGCAGAATTACTCCAAAAAAGATATCTCGCCGTTCTTCCGGGTGAACGGCTATCCGCCCAAGACAGAGGAGTGGCTCAAGTTGAAAGATAATGACTTTAAAGATTGGAAGCTGAAGGTTCACGGCCTGGTGGAGAATCCACTGGAAATGTCGCTTGACGACATCAAGGCCCTACGAAAGCAGGATCAAATCACTAAGCACAATTGTATTCAGGGTTGGACGGCGGTAGCAGAGTGGGGCGGCCTACCTATGAGTGACGTCCTTGAAATGTGCAGGCCCAAGAGCAACGCGAAGTACGTCGTCTTTTATAGCTACGATCTTGACCCAGAAGGCAATTTTTTCTATTCGAGCCTCAGAATCGGCGACGTGTACGATAAACAGACGATTCTAGCATACGAGATGAATGGCGAGCCACTTCCTGTAAATTACGGCGCACCGATCCGTCTGCGCTGCGAAAAGAAATATGGATACAAGATGGCGAAATACATAAAGTCGATTGAGTTCGTCGAGAGTTTCAAGCATATCGGCAAAGG
>CBFGYC010000153.1:0-1640 GCA_965652985.1 uncultured bacterium
CCCGGAGGAAATCAGAGAGAGTTACCACCCGCCGAGAGTGTTGTCTCGGTTTTTTTCATGCCTTTATGTATTGAATCTTTTAAACAAAGTCACCGCCATGAAGCTGAGTATGGAGGCGGGTAAGATTACGAAGAGAGCCACCGCCGGCATGCTATATTCCATAGAGAGTAGTAGGGAACTAACGCCTCCGCACGCACAAAGTATGATTGCTAGAGTAAAATAGAGCGGCGTCGTGCTTAGAAAAATCTTCGAAGCAACGCCATCGATAAGAGAATATAAATAATAAACTATTGCCAAACCAACCACTGCCGCCAAAATGGCGAGACAGACGCCAAATAATGCTCCATCTATTGACTCAGGCTCTATGCTAAGTATGAGTCGCAAAACCGTATGGTATACAGTTAGAGCTACTGGTACTATAAGCGCGGTCCATAAGGCTATTTTTAAAGCGACGAATTTTGGTCGGCGAACTTCTTTGATTTGCTCGCGTTCGGCCCGGAGCTCCTCGTAGCTTTTCGCTTGGGGGTAGAGTTTAGAGAGTTCTTCTCCAGTGAGTTTTGGCATATGGTATTCAGTATACTCGAATAATACGCCGTATACACCTATCCGTATGCCTTGTATCAATAGGCTACAGACACCACATATAGCGTTGTAAATAACAAACATCACACTATTAGAGGTAAAAGCGGAAGCGGTATGACTTTCCGCTGTAAAATCCACAAAAAGTCTTGAAAGCCGCATATGTAGCGGCTATAGTCGTACCCAGACAACTACATATGTGAGGTGTAGGAGTTAGGGAAAAACAGACACATTAGCAGCCATAGAGTATGATTTGCGTCGCTTGAGGGAAGCGGCATACCTTGGTTGCACTCTTTCGTAGACTACGAAAGTCACAAAAAATAACATAAACGGGGTATAAGGAATATGAGCGACCTTTATGTGGTCAAACGCGATGGCACCCGCGAACCATTTGATGCCAACCAAGTGAACCTTGCGCTTGTCGAAGCTAGTGAGGGATTAACTGACCAAATCAGTAAGGTTGTCCAGGTGGCAACCGAGCTACAACTAACATTATTTGACGGTATGACCACGAAGCAGCTGGATGAGGCACTGATCCAAACGACGCTACAGAACGTCAAGGATGATCCGGATTACGATACGATCGCCGCCCGTCTGCTACTGAAAAATATCTATAAAGACACGCTAGGACATTACAAAGACGAAGCTGAGCTGAAAAAGCTTCACGCTGAAAAATTCGCCGAGTATATCAAGCAAGGAATCGCCGATGGACTACTCGACGAGCGTATGGGCGCGAAGGTGTTCAATCTTAAAAAGCTGGCGGCTGCGCTTGATCCGTCTCGTGACAAGCTGAGTAAGTATCTTGGTGTCGTCACGAACCGAAACCGCTACGCTCTTCGTAAGCAAAGCGGCGCGCCAATCGAGGTGCCGCAGTTCACCCACATGCGTATCGCCATGGGCCTTAGCTACAACGAAGAAGATCCAACCGCGGCCGCACTTGATTTTTATGACCACATGTCTAAACTCAGTTACGTTCCAGGCGGAAGCACTCGAGTAAACGCTGGCGGTGCTTTCCCGCAGCTCTCAAACTGCTTTATTTTGGAAGTCCAGGACGACATGGA
>CBFGYC010000154.1:0-1632 GCA_965652985.1 uncultured bacterium
GCTCTCCACCATATTTTGCCACCGGCAGCCTTGAAACGCTGGCATGGTGTCGTGGAAGAAAACCCAGCATCTGTCACGGAGTATGTAGGAAAGTATTACGAACAGGACCACCCCTCAAAATACGCCGAGGACTTTGCCGAATCATTTGCCATGTTCATACACAAGCCAGAGGAGCTTAGGGCCCTATCCTCTATTCGCTTTGATGGTATGGAACAGATTTTTAAAGACACTATGCCGGGCTATGAAGAAGCTAGCAGTAATTCGTAGTACAAGCATTTACGAAAAACCATTTGCATATTGACTTTTTGTATGATTCGGGGTATAATATAACTATACAACCTATTAAGCACTAGTAAAGTGCGGAGGTAAAGTGAGATGTCGAGACAAGCTACATATGGTGAATTAGGTCATTATCCAGGCGAAGTAATTCCGCCAAAGACAAATCGTCGTAAATTTGGTAGGGCGCTGATTGGCGGTGCTGTCATTGGGGCTGCGGGCCTAGGCGTCGGCGCTGGCTATATACTCAGCGGGCGTTCACCGGAAAGAAGCGCTAGTGCTACTACCGAAGAAGATCCGGGTGATGACCAACTTGCTCTTGCTGGCGAAAACCCTACCGAGGAGGCTCAGGATGAAGTTGCTATGGCTCCAGATTCTAACGAAGGCAAAGTAGATACCAATTTTAATTATGACATCCTACCAAAGAGCGAAAACCTCACCATTCCCGGTCGGATGAGTGCTGAGGATATACGCGCCGCTCTCAAAGAGAGCTCTACCTACAATGAATTCATGGAGCGGTTTTATACAGACAAGAGAGAAGTTCTTTTACCTAACGGTGAACTCGATGTTATGAAAGCGGGAAACGCGTATCTTGCTGGCGTGGAGGCTCTACTAAAGGCTGGATGTGACAGGGAAACTCTTGAAGAGCGAAGATACTTGGACGACCCAACTCCGGGTAGATTTGTATATGATATGTCGACTTTTTACGATATGTATATGATACGAGGTATTTGTGGCTTCTCAGCTGACATGCCAACAGACGAATACATATTAAGTGAATATACCGAACTTATTGATGCGGCTGCGGCTGCACGTCGACTCTTCTGGCAAAACGCGAAGCGCGAAGGCGGCAACCTAAATCAAAGGTTTGAGGCTATCCTTCTTGATGCTGAACCTACGGAATTAGAGCCAGATGTTGACCAAGATATTAATAGAACTAGGCATAGCGTTAATGTATATGCTCGACTTTCAAACGATGTACCGGGTACTGATGAGCAACCTTTACCTATAGAGCCTCTTGAAGGCAGAATACTCATGAATATGGACATATACTCAAACAGGTCTCAAGTCACCTTTGTTAGGACAGACGAGCTGCTCCATGACGAATCACCTCTTACGGAACTTGGCAGCAGGTACTAATCAATACAAGTAAGTAACCGTGCAATAGAAAGACTAGCTTTTTAAGCTAGTCTTTTGTTATACGTCTTCTGGCCTCATGGCTGTGGGTTGTACTGGTGCTGGTGGGCCAGATGCTCGCGTCTCACCCTTTTCGGAAGCGAGTAGATTTAGCTCCATAGCGATATCCTGGGCAATGATATTAGCCGGTGCTCCAAGTGCAGTGGATTGGAGTAGCTG
>CBFGYC010000155.1:0-1628 GCA_965652985.1 uncultured bacterium
CAGCTCGCAGGCAGCCTTGCGACCAAAAACACTGCCGTCGTAGGCACCGGTCCGCTGGTGCGGCTCACGAAGGTGCGCGAAGCGGCCGACGGAGTATATCTGGATGATCCATTCTCCAAGCAAACCGTACAGAAGCTGAGCGAGCAAGAAGTACGCTTCATTGGCGATGACAGTCACGCTATCCAGCGCTACGGTGGCGGTGAAGAGAAACGACTTGCCCTCACCTTCGACGACGGTCCCGATTCCCTGTACACTCCTCGGCTCCTCGACCTGCTTTCGAAGGAATCCGTGCCGGCTACGTTTTTTGTCACTGGCAGCAGTGTCATTCAGTTTCCTGACATAGTAAAACGCTTGACCGATGAAGGCCATACCGTGGGCAACCATACCTTTTCGCATATAGACTTCAATAAGGCCGGCATGTTCAGAAGCGAGCAGGAAATCAGCCAGACACAGAGGTTGATTGTCTCGACGACAAACCACAACACCCCTTTTTTTCGCCCACCTTATGGCGGAAATTCCGATCAATCGCTAAGAAATAGCTTAAAAGGAATTGTGATCGCCCAAGAACTCGGCTACACGGTCGCCTCGTATGATTTCAATTCGGCCGACTGGCAATTTCCTTCCGGACAGACACCCGTCTACCCTGACTTTGACGGCAGCGACATTATCGTTCTCTTGCACGACGGCGGAGGCGATAGAAGCGGCACCCTTGCGTATGTACAAGAAATCATACGGCGTGCAAAAAATAACGGCTATAGCTTTGCCTCGCTCGATGACCTATATAGCCAACCTGGCAATAACGACATCGTAGCAAGCACCGCTGCCGACCATGCAGCTTTTCTGGCTTCCCAGGCCGCGTTCATCTGGCCGCGAGGATTTACTATTTGGCTCTTCATCATCACTCTCGCTTCGCTTGTAGTCGTCTCTTTGTTTCATATCGTTCTCGCCATTTTTTACAAAGCAACCGTGAAGTACAAGCAACGTTCAATCACATATACACCGACCGTGTCGATCATCGTCCCAGCATACAACGAAGAAAAAGTCCTTGAGAAAAACGTGAATGCGCTTTTAAAATCAATCTATCCACGCATTGAGATACTCATCGTCGATGATGGATCGAGCGACGGAACGCTAAAAGTTGCTCGTAGGTTAGCAAAAAGATATACGAATGTCCGTGCTCTGCACCAAAAGAATAAAGGCAAGGCTATGGCGCTCAATACTGCGATCTCACGTTCAACCTCTGAGATCATCATCTGCGTCGACGCCGATACGATGTTTACGCCCCGCACCGTAGACAATCTCGTTCGTCATTTCGAAGATAAAACCGTTGGTGCCGTCGCTGGCGTGGTAAAGGTAGGTAACTCAAACAGCATTCTGACAAAATGGCAGGCGTTGGAATATATTTCTGGCATCAGCATCGAACGTGGCGCCCAGGCGCTGCTTGGCGCGATAACGATCGTTCCTGGGGCCTGTGGGGCATGGCGCCGCAGCGTGCTCGTGGAAGTGGGAGGATTCTCGAACAGCACGCTCGCTGAAGATTGTGATCTGACACTCAAAATACAAGCGACCGGTATGTATAAAATTTTGCAAGATCATCAAGCGATTAGTTACACGGAAGCCCCGGAGTC
>CBFGYC010000156.1:0-1598 GCA_965652985.1 uncultured bacterium
CTGACCGCGCTCACCAGGCTCTCACCGTCTTTCTTGTAAATATAATCCACGAGTGCCGTCAGTACCTCGGTATCGGTCTCGCTCTTAAAGTCGTAGTCGTGTTTTAGCAATTCGGCTTTCAGATCTTGATAGTTCTCGATGATACCGTTATGAACTAAATAGATATCACCAACGTTATGCGGGTGCGCGTTGCGCTTGCTTGGCGCGCCGTGCGTCGCCCAGCGAGTGTGGCCTATTCCCAGGTTGTCGTCGGTTTTATGGTCATTCACCCGTTTTTCAAGCTCAGATACCTTTCCTTTCTCGCGAAGTAATGAAGCCTCGCCTGTGGTATTAAGCGTCACGATGCCGGCGCTGTCATAGCCACGATATTCGAGGCGCTTCAAGCCGCCGACAAGTATTTGTTGCGACTCCTTGTCGCCTATATAACCAACGATTCCACACATGTACTATTCCTTTCTAAGGAGCAGAAATATGATACTGCTCTGGTATTTCAATAGTACGCCGATTTTTTCAGAATTTTACCAAAATGTTTATATTACAACGTAAGACTAGAGGAATCGTTCATTGTCCGAGCCTGAAATCGCGGCTTGAATCCCTTTGATCTTATCGATATCGTCCTTCGGGATGACAAGCAACGCATCCTCGCTGTCAACGATTACCATATCCTTCAGGCCTGCAACGGCGATCAGTTTGTCTTTTTTGTACGCTTTTACGAGAGTGCCTACCGTGTCGATCGACACGACGTTGGCGTCAAAATGATTTTCCTCGTCATCGGCGCTAAATTCGCGCACACTCTCCCATGTACCCACATCGGTATTCTTGAATGGCAGCAAGATAACGACAGCCTCTCCGGAATCCATAATATTACGAGTGACATCTTCAGTCGGCCCCTTCTCCATGGTTTCATAAATAGATCGGATCGCTTCTTGCTCACCCGGCTTGTCAAAAGCTTCTTTGATTTTCATGAGGGCATCATACCAATCCGGCCGATATTCTTTATAGGCCTCCATGATTTTCGACGGATACCAGCACAGGTGATTCCAGTGCGTGACGACCCTGAAGTTCTCGACTAAATCCCTGGTTTCACGGAGTGTTTTCTTTCGGTAATGGAACTTCGTCAGGCCATACGCCTCAACCGTATCATTGTCTATAGCGTCGCCAAGCTCAAGATAATCAGCTCCCATATTTGGTTCGGTCGCTTTAACGCCACCCGTGATATAACGTCCCGTTTCCGTGACGATTTTTTCTGCGGCCTTGATCATTTCGATAAATTTTTCACCAGGCTCACGCACCATGTCGCCTTGGACGTAAAAAACCGGCTCTTCCGGAAACAACATTGAAAGCCTAAGGAACGCGAGGCCCTCTCCCGGGCCACGATCAAGCGCGATATCCGGCTCCACGATATAGTTCTTGAGCGGAATTTGCGGTGACTGCTCGGATATATACTTGATGAATTTATGTTTGGTCGATACGAAAATGTCCTCTGCTGGATACGCCGTAAGCAGTGTCTCGATACAGAACTGATATGCTGACACTTCTCCAATAATCGGCTGGAACTGCTTCGGCTTGTCTTGCCGTGAATACGGCCATAGTTTCGT
>CBFGYC010000157.1:0-1573 GCA_965652985.1 uncultured bacterium
GCAGTGGTAATATGAGCAAAGAAGATATCGAAAAAGCGCAAAAAGACGCCGAAGCGCACGCTGACGAAGACAAGAAAAAGCGTGAAGCGATCGAGTCTCGAAACGTACTTGAGAATAGTATTTACCAAGCTGAAAAGCTACCTGATGAGCACAAAGACAAGATCAGCGACGACGACAAGAAAGCTATCGAAACGGCAGTCAGCGAGGCCAAGAAAAGCCTAGAGAGTACCGATAAAGAAGAGCTCGAAGCGGCCGCTAAGGCATTAAACGATGTGCTGATGCCAATCGGCGCCAAGCTCTACGAAGCTGCATCTAGCGAGGAAGCACCTGCCTCTGAGGATGACAAAAAGACGGACGAGCCGGTTGAAGGCGAAGTCGTCGACGAAGATAAGAAAAAATAACTTTTTCTTCAAGCAATGAAATACCCGCCACTGTAGCGGGTATTTTGCTAGGCTCTTCTATATCTTTACGAAATAGTTCATGCCGTAAAGGCTATCATGACCTGGCTCACACGTGCTATCTAAAGCAGTGCTGCTTTGTGGTTCGCTCTCCAAACTAGCGAAGAAATAGGTAACAGACGTCCCGTTTTCTGTGCATGTGTACTTCATGTATCGTCGAAAAGGCACGCTGGACGTGTTAAGGGGGTCAACTGCGTCCGCTGACAGCGCCCCCGAATTTCTTAAACAATCATGCATTGAGGTATAGCCGCTGTAGGTAACATTAAACCACCCATGCCCATTACCGGCGTTACCACAACCGCTTCCGGTGTCCATATCGCCATTGTCTATCCGGTAAATTGCATAAGCCTTAGCGAGGGCCGATAAGTCGCTTCTTCTTTGACTGTCACGTGCTCGTTGTTGGATGCCGGTGTACGCTACCACGCTAATCGCAGCGAGAATCGCAATCACTACGATTACAATCAAAAGTTCAACAATCGTAAAACCGCTTGTGGTTTTTCTCATAAGGCTAGTATAACACGATGGAGCGTGAGTGTTTTTGCCCTTAGGCTGCGGCGATGGTATATTAAAACCATGAAGCAAACCACAAGCAGATTGAGCGGATTCACTATAGTTGAGCTCCTTATTGTTATCGTCGTCATCGCGATACTGGCAGCCATTTCAATAGTTGCGTATAACGGCATTCAATCACGGGCACGTGCGTCAATGCTGTCGTCAGACTTGGTCAATGCAGCGAAGCAATTAAAAGTAGACCAAGTTTTGACGGGCAACTATCCTGCTACGGTTGAAGCTGCCAATGGCGGGCAAGGTCTTGTCGCAAGTTCAGGAACGACGTACCGTTACACGGTAGATAACTCTGCCAATCCTAAGACTTTCTGTCTATCTGCCCTTAATAGCTCGACATTTTATATGATCACAGAAAGCGGCGTGCCATCAGAAGGAAGCTGCGTTAACGTGGCACTTGGCGCGAGCGTGCAAGGAGTATCAGGGTCGCCCTCACGAATAACCGATGGGGACCTCAATACGAGTAACTGGGCAAGCGGAACTGGACCGGCGGTCGTCGACCTCGGCGCTGCAATGGACATCTCGATGGTGAAAGTGTGGCACTATTACGG